>NZ_JTLD01000043.1 GCF_000798815.1 Alistipes sp. ZOR0009
GATTGGCGGTTGCTTTTTTAGGGGGGTGTGAAATTTTTTTTGTACCATTCGCAGGTGTTATAATGTTGTTGAGAGGCGTTTTTAGGCATAAGCTGCTTCTTTATAGCGGTGCGTTACCGAAAAAAGATATGTTAATTTTTGGTTTGTTTTGATATGTTTGTTAATTTTATACCATTGCTAGGTTCGGCTTTGGAGGTAAAACCTTTTGCGGTAGGATTAAAGCGGGGGAATGTCTTCTAAAGGCTGATACGCCAGCTTAATTAACCCAATTATTTACCCGTTAAAGCAGAAAGGAGGTAATTATGTCAAGAGCAAAAAGGACATCCAACTCGGTGGATAATTTAAAAGCTCGCTTGTCTGGAATGTCCGCTATTGATCCAAAGCTCGATTTAGGAAATGGTATTACTGTAGAAGCAGCCGAAGAACTTCTGAAAAGTTGCGAAACCAAGCTTCAAGAGTATAATACCTTCCTATCGGTTGTCGACGAGAAGCAGTACGACGTGGAGAAGCTTGAAAAGGAGATTGACGCGTTCTGCGTTAAGATTCTGGCATCGACAGCGGTAAAGTACGGCAAGGATAGCATCGAGTACGAGAAGGTTGGAGGAACTCGAGTAAGCGATATTAAGCGCGGAAAGAAGAAACCAGACGACGACGATAAAAAGGGAATTTAATACTGCCCCTTATTTTTAACACTATGGAGTGCCCCTGATTTTCGGGGGTGCTCTTTTTTGTTTGGTGGGGGTACGTTGGGAGGCGCGGCTACGCTGGGAGCCAAGCGGGGGCCGTTGGCCGTTGCTGGCCGACGGGAGGTGGCAACGCGAAAAAGGCGCTCCGAAATCACTTCGGGGCGCCTTCTTAATGAATAGGGTATTTCGGGTTGTCTAAAAACGGTAGTCGATTCCGATGGCAAAGCCAAGGTTATTCTTGTTGTAGGTCTCCTTGGCGGTGATGCCGTTGTTGTAAGTAAGGTAGCGGGTACCCTCTACGTACTGGGTGTAAATCATACCCATGTTCAGTTTCATCTTTTCGCTAACCTTAAAGGCCGAACCGAAGGCCACGCTGTTGGACGAGAGGCTAAAGTTGATGTCCGACTGGTAACCTTGTCCCGCACCGGTTTGCACGTAAAGGTATCCACCGCTCACCTGCATTTTAGGGGTTACGTCGTACTCAAAGCCAAGGGCAATTTCGTATAGGTTATCGGTGATAAACTTCTCCTTACCGTTCCAGTTGGCGTCCTTATCGAAGTAGTGGGTCCACGATCCCGACAGCTTCAGGTCGGGGAGGATGCGGTAGTCTACCCCAACGGCCAGCACGGCGGGCATATCGCTGTTCGACCTTTTTCCATCGGGGAACATGCCGGTGCCATCTACCTTGGTGTCGTTCTTAAGGGATATTTTGGTTCGGAATTCGTAGCGAACGCCGATGTTAAGCTTGTCGTTAGGGTTTATGTTAACGCCAATAATTGGGGTGATGCCGGTACCTGTTTGGGTGGCGTCTACCTGCTTATCGGCCGTGGCGGTAGCGTATGCGCCCAGCATGGCAGCATTTCCTTGGTAGGCGGTCTGAACTTGGGCAATGGTCATTGCAGCATTGTAGTCCTTGCCAAGACCTGCCTGTAGGGCGGCAACCTGATTGGCGTTAAGGATATTGGCAGCCTGTGCCTGCTGAAGAGTTAACCCTCCATAGTTGGCGGTAATGATGGGCTGCAGCGAGCTGGCGGCACCCGTGGCCGAGGCGGACATCTGGCTAAAGAACTTGGGGGCGCTAATAAAACCGCCGGTTGGGTTTAGCGCGCTTACAGGGTTTATGCGGATGTTGCTCAGGTGGCCATCGTAGGTGTTTTTGGCAAACACGAAACGGGCGCCAGCCGATACGCTAAGCCAGCGGTTCACCTTGTAGCTGGCTCCGGCCTGTCCGCCGTAAATTACCGAGGTCCCATCGAACGACATGTCGAGGGCGTAGTCGGTGGTGGCGATTCCCTTTTGGGTTAGCAGCGTTGGAATATCGGAGGCAGGCACCTCGAACGAGGGAAGACCGTTGTTAAAGGTCGCCTTACCGCCCCCACCTGTTGGGGTGAACCCCGCAAAGAAGGTCCAGTCGTTCTTCTTGTAGGCAGCGTAGAAGCTGGGGAAGAAGGGGATGGTTACATCGCCCGTGTAGGCCTTATCGTTGAGGTAGGGGTAGTCGTTGCTGATGCTTCTCTTCTGAAAAAGAAACTGGTTGTTCAACGAGATATGGAAACCATCTTTTAGCAGCGCCAATCCGGCGGGATTGTAGAACACCGCGTCCATGTCGGTTGAGGCATTTCTCGAAAGCATACGCACGTAGGCCGCACTTTGGTTCGAGTTGGTAAGAATGCCGCCCGCGTTGGCTGCCACTGCTCCGCTAAATAGCATTAGCGAAAGAACAATTTTTCTCATATAAAAGTAAATTAGTAAACAAAATAGGGTTATGCCTCAGTACTAACAGCTAAGGCATAAGAAAGGGAAGATTTGCAGCCGCAAATCAAATACGTAGGATCTGAATCTGGTAGCCCTGCGTTTGTCCGAAGGCAAGCGGGCAGGTGAAGATGTGAAAAATGGGGGTGGTTTTTACCTTGGCAGGCGCCTTTTTGGCCTTGGCGATGATGCTCTTAAAGCGTTGTATCAGCCTATCGCCCCTTCGGTAAAGGTAGAATGCACGCCTAAGCGTCTGGTTAACCATACGCCTGACGAATATAACGTAAGCAAATATTGCTAGGTATAAGCGTGCTTTCTTCATCGGGGGGCAAATGTATTAAATTTATTTCGAATTACACATCGAGTTAAATTATTTAGGATAAAATTAGAGAGCATTCTTAAAAAAGTGCTGCTGATGAGGCGCTAGGCGATCCCTACACGATGGCTGCTGTTTGGATCTTAGGCAGGGGAGATGGTGGCGCCGCACGAGCTCCTACTTGGATGGCCGTAGGTGCTTTAGGGGCGAGCATATCGGCTGCGGTTTCCATGTAATTTGTGATGGCAAAAGAAGGTAAAGAATGCTACTTTTGCAGCGATGATTCAGCGCAAGATAATACATGTGGACATGGATGCGTTTTTCGCCTCCGTAGAGCAACGCGACAACCCCGAGCTGCAGGGCAAGCCTATTGCCGTAGGTAGCTCGTCGGAGCGCGGGGTGGTGGCCACCTGCAGCTACGAGGCGCGCAAGTTTGGCGTACGCTCGGCCATGAGCAGCGTGGTGGCCAAGCGGCTGTGTCCCGATATCATCTTTGTGAGGCCCCGCTTCGAGCAGTACGAGGCGGTGTCGGCGCAGATCATGAAGATCTTTCAGGAATTTACCGATAAGATTGAGCCGCTCTCGATTGACGAGGCCTTTTTGGACGTTACCGAGAACTTTGTGCAGCAGAGCTCGGCCACCGAGATTGCCAAGCTAATCCGAAAGCGCATCCTCGAGGAGACTGGACTTACAGCCTCGGCGGGGGTGTCGTTTAATAAGTTCTTGGCCAAGATAGCCTCCGACATGAAGAAGCCCAACGGGCTAACGGTGGTTCGTCCCGAGCAGGCCGAGGCGTTTGTGGAGCAGCTGCCTATCGAGAAGTTCTACGGCATTGGTAAGGTAACGGCCGAAAAGATGCACCGCTACGGCATCCACAACGGTAAGGATCTGAAGGGACGCGAGCTGCACGAGCTTACGCGCCTGTTTGGTAAGAGCGGCATGTTCTTCTTTAGCATGGCAAGGGCCATCGACGAGCGCGAGGTGAAGAATAGCCGCGTGCGCAAGTCGGTAGGTGCCGAGCAGACCTTCGAAAAGGACTTAACCACCAAGTTCGAGCGCATTGCCGAGCTCTACAAGCTCGAGCAGGAGGTGTTCGAGCGCATCAAGGAGTCTAACTTTAAGGGAAAGACCATCACCCTAAAGGTAAAGTTCCACAACTTCGAGCAGATTACCCGTAGTAAAACCATCAACGGCTGGTTTACCAGCTTCGACACCATACACCGCTACGCCAAGGAGCTGCTTCTGCAAACCTACCTCGAGGATGCCAAGATACGGCTGCTAGGGGTAACCATCTCCAACGCCGAAGAGGACGAAAAGGATGGGATACAGCTCACCCTAAACTTCTAACAAGGGCGAGTGTCCTATCCCTTTGTGCCAACGTGCGCGCTATAGCCCTTTTTGTGGTGTAAACTCTCCTGCTCAAAAACACTAAAGCGTCGGTCCCCTTCGTTCTATTTTTAAATACCTTTACGAGGGATATTAAAGTGAAGTAATAAACCTAGCCTAGTATAGATGAAGATTGCACGAATAAAAAACAAGCTACCGCAGCTGGCTGTTCTGCTGGTAATTTTAGTTGCTATAGGGGTAAGAACCGAGCATAATAAAAAGAGCCGGGCTCAATCGGTAACGCTGCCCAGCAAGGAGTTGCTGGCCTGTATTAAGCAGGCGCTACCGACCACCGAAAGTATCGAGGAGGTGGCTCCTGAGACGTGGAAGGTGGTAGGCGGTGGCCATGAGGTGATAGGACAAGCCATCCTTGCCCAAAAAACAACCAGCGACATTATTGGCTACAGCGGTCCAACGCCGCTGGCAATTGTAGTTAACGACCAGGAGCAGGTGGAGTGCATCGCGCTGCTTCCCAACGACGAAACCCCGTCGTATGTGGGGCGAGTGGTGGAGGAAGGTTTCCTAAAGAGATGGAAAGGGATGCCCGTAGAGGAGGCTGTGTCGAAGGATATGGATGCCATATCCGGAGCAACCTACTCGTCGGTGGCCATAAACGAGACGGTAAAGAAGCGCTTGTCGGAGTATGCGCAGGCTGCTTCCGTAGCCCGTAAAGCCGATCTAAAGGCTATTGTTGGATATGTTGCCGTGCTTTTTGTGCTGCTGTATGCGCTGGCCTTCTACTTCTACCCGCAACGATTTAATAAGTATCGTATCTCTCTGCTGATCCTTTCAATTGGCGTGCTAGGCTTTTTCTACGGCTCGTTCCTTTCGGTTAAGCTGGTAGGTAGCTGGCTGATGCAGGGCATATCGCTAAAGAATCAGGTGATATTTGTAACCATAGCATTGCTGGCCTTTGTGCTGCCATATTTCTTCGGAAAGAACTTCTACTGCAGCTACGTGTGCCCATTTGGCGCCTCGCAGGAGCTGCTGGGTAAGCTTTCTAAGCGGAAGGTGGAGTTACCATCGCCGGTGGTGTCGGTTTTAAGCCGCACGCGCTCTAAGGTGCTGCTGCTGCTTATGGCCATCACCCTGTTCGGATCTACCCTCGAGATATCAGATGCCGAACCGTTCTCCATATTTCTGTTTGCCTCGGCCTCGAAGGGCGTGGTGGTGCTAGCGGTGCTCTTTTTGCTGCTGTCGGTTGCCATTCCCCGTGCTTGGTGCCGATATTTCTGCCCAACAGGCGCGCTTATCGACTTCTTCAGACGGGAGTCGAAGGATATACTTCCGAAGAGCGTAACCCCTAAGGTGCAGCTCATAGCACTCCTGGTGGCCGTGCTGTTTGTGCTGGCCGTATTTGGGGCGGCGCTATTTACCTCGTTCTAGAACGTACCGCTATAAATCAAAATAGTAAGAGAAAGGCTACCATCACAGATGGTGGCCTTTTTTTATAGTTGACAAATTAGACAACCTTTACAGCTTATTGCCGTAGAATAAGGTATACAAATGCACCGGCCGCATGACACTTTACATTAAATACATGGTAAGTCTTCGTTGTAAGATGATTGTAAAGGAAGAGCTGGAAAAGTTAGGGCTACGCTACTCTATGATCGATCTTGGTACGGTGGAGCTGGTGGATACTATTTCGCAGGAGCAGCGCGATATGCTGCACCTTAACCTACTTCGTTCTGGATTGGAGCTGTTGGATGATAAAAAGGCTATCCTAATAGAAAAGATTAAGGGCGTGATTGTGGAGATGATCCACTATTCTGAGGAGCTACCTAAGGTTAACTACTCCACCTATATAAGCGAAAAACTTCACTACGACTACACCTACCTCTCCAACATCTTTTCGGAGGTAAAGGGGATTACCATACAGCAGTACATCATCATCCATAAAATAGAGAAGGTGAAGGAGCTGCTGCTATACGACGAGCTTAACCTTACCGAAATATCGTACCGGCTGCACTACAGCAGCGTGGCGCATCTATCCAACCAGTTTAAGAAGGTTACCGGACTTTCTCCCTCGTTCTATAAGCAGCTAAAGCAGAAGCGAACCCGAAATCTGGAAGACCTGTGATATATGTAAAAATATTCGTTCCAAGTGTAATGGTATAGCGACGAGATGGTTGCATATTTACCTTGCCAGCGCTGGGGGAGGGCTACTTCTCTGGTGTGGGCAAATCCTAAAAGCGTTGTACCATGGCAAACATTGTTGATAGTGGCATCCTGAAAAAGTCGGAGGTGCATATCGTTGTCGAGATCATCGAGTATGTTCCTAACGCCGTTGTAAGTAAGACAATCATCAAAAAATCGACGGGTAACATCACCGTTTCGTCATTTGATGCTGGCGAGGAGCTGGCCGAAAAGCTATCGCCTTTTGATACCTACATTCAGATAATTGATGGAACAGCCGAGCTCTTTATTGCAGGCGTACAGTATAACCTATCGTTGGGTGATGGGATAATTATACCCGCACATGCCCGGCACTACTTTAATGCCAACGAGCAGTTTAAGATGATCTCTACCGTCATAAAGAGCGGCTATGAGGATTAGCTAGGATGGGATCTCTTAGCCACATGCAGGGCAGGCTCTATTGTGTTAGAGCCTAAGGGAATATAATGCTCGGTAGAAAGCCTTTTTAAGGTATTCATCCATTTAAAATGTGGGAATGTTGTAATATATGCTAGGAATTATGTAACGTTTTTCGTTTCAAATAGCCGCAACTTTACGTAGACTTATTGGTAGAACCTAAAATAGAATACCATGAATAGGGTACTTTATGCATTGGCAGTAATACTGATTATTGCATGGGCTTTTGGCTTCTTTGCATTTAATGTTGGCGGCATTATCCATATTCTTTTGATTGTTGCGGTTATATTCTTTCTGTTAACCTTGATGAAAGGGAGAAGGGTAGGCTAACGTTCGTCGAACGGAGGCTTGGAGTCAGCGCAAAGGGTGTCGGTTGCAGCCTAAGGGACTTGTCATGGAGTCCGCTAGGTGGATGCTCTGTAGGCTTTTTTAAATAGTACTGTAGTATAAAAACGGAGAGCCTGATTTGTTCCACACATCCTCCTTCTCCGGATATTTAGTTGAAAGGGAGTGCTACCTACAATAGAAAAGGTGGCACTTTTTTTTGTGGCTGGAATTCGGTTGCTGTAAGGGGTGTTGTAACCTATTTCATCCTGCAAATGTGGTAATTATGTAACTTCTTTTGGTTACTATGTAACACTTTCGATTTTTTCTTTTCGGATCTTTGTCCTATTAAGGTTACAACCGTTTTAGATATACAGCATCATGGTAAAAGTAAAAAAAGAGGGAATACTTTTAGAGAAAACCGACCTTCAGTTCGAGAATGGCGGCGTACTCAATCCTGCCGTAATAAAGGAAGGTGAAAGTGTTCATCTTTTTTACCGAGCAGTGCAAAGTGGCAACCTGTCTACTATTGGCTACTGCCGCCTCGATGGACCGCTAACGGTTACCGAACGGTGGGATAGGCCCATCATTGTTCCTGAATTTGACTATGAAACGCAGGGGGTAGAGGATGCTCGTATTGTAAAAATAGAGGACACCTACTACCTAACGTATACTGGTTACGATGGTACTAATGCAAGGGGAGCCTTGGCCATTTCTACGGATTTGAGGCATTTTACGAAGCAGGGGATTATCGTTCCACCGATTTCCTACGCCGAGTTTATACTCTTAGCCGAAATGGATGGACGGGTTAACCAGCGGTACTATCGTAACCATGAGTTTTACTACCAGAAAGCCGATCCAGAGAAGAAGGTTATGCTTTGGGATAAGAATGTCATATTTTTTCCCCGTAGGATTCAGGGCAAGCTGGTGTTTCTTCACCGTATTAGGCCTGGCATTCAAATAGTCTTTATTGATAGCTTGGCAGAGCTAACCCGAGAGTTTTGGGCGAGCTACTTTCTCAACTTTCAGGATCGCATAATTATGGATCCAATTTACTCGCACGAGTCGAGCTACATTGGCGGGGGATGCCCTCCCATAGAGACCGAGCATGGCTGGCTTTTAATATATCACGGTGCTGAGGAGACCGATACAGGGATTGTTTACTCGGCCTGCGCTGCGGCTCTACTCGATTTGGAGAACCCTGCAAAGGTTATTGCCCGTTTACCCTACGCCCTTTTTGCGCCCGAGCACGAGTGGGAAAGGACGGGAGAGGTAAACAACGTGGTATTTCCTACCGGAACGGCACTCTTTGGCGATACCCTCTTTATTTACTACGGAGCGGCCGACGAGCGAATCGCCGTTGCTTCGCTGAATATGCCAGAATTGATATCCGAATTACTAACTTACTCCAGCACCAATGAATGCTAACACCCACACTATACCATCGTTTACCAGCCAACCTACCGAAATTTTGGTTGTTACGTCCTATCCTCCTCGCGAGTGTGGTATTGCCACCTACTCGCAGGATTTGGTAAAGTCCATCACCAAGAAGTTTGGCGACTCCTTCTCCATTAAGATTTGCGCGCTAGAGTCGGGCCCTAGCCAATACAGCTATCCGCCCGAGGTGAAGCTGGTGTTCGACACCTCCGACCTAGGGCGGTACCAGCAGGTGGCGCAGGCCATCAACCGCGACAGCCGCATTAAGATTGTGGTTATACAGCACGAGTTTGGATTTTATCGGCTGCACGAGGAGGCCTTTACGCTCATGGTTTCCCAAATAGAGAAGCCCGTGGTGATTGTCTTCCATACGGTGCTACCCCATCCGAATGAGGCGCTAAAGGCTAAGCTAATAGCACTCACTAAGGCGTGTACCTCCATTGTGGTGATGACCAACCGCTCGAGGGAGGTACTGGTACAGGACTACGACGTGCCGCTACGTAAGATTGTGGTTATACCCCACGGAACCCACCTGGTGGCGCATCTCGACAAGAATATGCTTAAGAGGAAGCATGGGCTCGAAGGGCGGAAGGTGCTATCTACCTTTGGTCTGCTAAGCTCGGGCAAGAACATAGAAACAACCCTACAGGCGCTACCCTCCATTGTTAAGGCGCAGCCCGAGGTTATGTTTCTGATTATAGGGAAAACGCACCCCGAGGTGGTAAAGAGCGAGGGAGAGGTGTACCGTCAGCGGCTCACCGAAAAGGTAAAGGAGTATGGATTGCAGGATAATGTACGCTTTATAAACAGTTACCTGGCCCTGCCCGAGCTGCTCGAATACCTGCAGCTCTCCGATATTTACGTGTTTAGCAGCAACGACCCCAACCAGGCGGTAAGCGGCACCTTTGCCTACGCCATGAGCTGTGGCTGCCCCATCATATCCACCCCCATCCCTCACGCAAAGGAGGTGCTAACCAGCGATACGGGCATCATCTTCGACTTTGGGAACTCGGTACAGCTGGCCGATAGCGTTGTACGCCTGCTAAACGACGACCAGCTGCGGAGAAGCATCCGAATAAATACCCTTCAAAAGATAGTGTCAACCGCGTGGGAGAACTCGGCAGAGGCGCACGCCCGGCTGCTTAGCCGAATAGCTGATGGTGAGCTTAGGCTAAAGTATCAGCTGCCTGGTATGAACCTTAACCATATAAAAAAGCTGACTACCGATTTTGGTATGGTTCAGTTCTCGAAGGTAAACCAGCCCGACTTAGACTCGGGCTACACGCTCGACGACAATGCCCGGGCACTTGTTGCCCTTTGCATGCACTACGAGGCAACTACCAACAGGGGCGATTTATTCTACATTAAGACTTACCTTAACTTTATTAGACACTGCCAGCAAGCCGACGGCAAATTTCTAAACTACGTAGATCGGGAAGGAAATTTTACGGTGCAGAATGCTGCCACCAACCTCGACGATGCCAACGGAAGGGCAATATGGGCTTTAGGCTACCTTGTTTCGCAAAAAGCCATACTTCCTTCTGAGCTGGTTGTATTTGCCCAAACCATGCTGCAAAAGTCGCTCCCCCAGCTGCAGGCTATGCACTCTACGCGGGCGCTAGCTTTTGCCATAAAGGGGCTATACTTCTACTTCAAGACATTCAGATCCGACACCGTGCAGATGCTTGTACGCCAGCTGGCCAACCGGCTAGCCAACATGTATAGGCACGAGTCGGAGAGCGGCTGGCGATGGTTTGAGAGCTACCTTACCTACGCCAACAGCGTACTCCCCGAGGCCATGCTGTACGCTTGGCTGGTGGTAGACGATGCCGCCTATAAGCTGATCGCCTTTCAGTCGTTCGACTTTCTGCTATCGCAAACCTTTACCGAGGGACGTATAGAGGTCATATCTAACCGGGGCTGGCATCAGAAGGGGAAAAAGAAGGCTCACTTTGGCGAGCAGCCCATAGATGTGGCCTACACCATAATGGCTCTCAGTAAGTTTTACGAGATAGGGCATCAAAAGGAGTATCTACTCAAGATGCAGGTTGCCTTTAGCTGGTTCTTAGGAAATAACCATCTCCGTCAAACCATCTACAACCCTTGCACGGGCGGATGCTACGACGGGTTGGAGCAGCATAACATCAACCTGAATCAGGGGGCCGAGTCGGCTGTTAGCTACCTGATGGCTCGCCTGACGGTAGAAGCAGGAGTGAAAAGAACCCTATCGCCCCCCATGCTACAGCTAGGCTACATAAAACGGAAGTATGCGCAGCACCAGCTATTCGCCTCGACGTATAGCCAGCGGCGCGTAATTCGGTAATCCCTTATATCATACCATACCCACTTACGGCCATTTTTAGACGTTCGGATATGTTTAACATCGAGGATAGAAGTACAGAGGGCGCTGAGATAATCTAATCTATGAATCAAACCACCGGCTCCAGTTCAGCACCCTCTGCTACTTTTTCCTTACTGCAGTAAGGTATTGTATGCCGATTTGTATTACCAATTGGGGTGTAAGCCTTATTGGTAAAAAGCATGTATAAACGGCAAAAACGTTTATCTGTAGGTGTCTGTGGAGTAGGGCGGCGTTTTTGCCATCTCCTTTTCTCCAATCGCTACGGCTCACATGGAATCAGGTCGTAGCCATTTGGCACTCCAACCATCTACCAATACTATCCTTTTGTTATGGCATCGTTTCGAACCTTACCCAGCTGTGGCCGTTCAAAAAGTAGATAACTCGCTGGCAGCGCCTTTGCCTGCCAAGCAAAAAAACGATGTACCATGGAACGATTCCTTTACCTGCTGGCGGTAATTCTGGTTATCGCATGGCTTTTAGGCTACTTTGCATTTAATGTAAGCGGCATTATTCACATCCTTCTGGTGCTAGCCGTTATTTCCATATTGCTAAGCATCATCAGAGGACGACGAGCAAGCTAGCTTACAGAAAGGGGAGAGGAGACTCTTTGGCTAGCAGGAGTCTCCTTTCATGCCATAGTGGCCGGATGAAGTTTTTGCTAAAGGAAAAATGAAGTGGGGATTTCCTATATGCTAATAGGTTGTTTTTGCTGGATGTATATTTCTTCCTGCTACTTTTTTGGCGCAAAAAAGTAGCGCAAAAAACATGGCGGAAATTAACTCGCACCATCGGCTTATAGGTTCTTGAGGTTTTGTGTTGCGGTGGTAGAACGATTGTCGTTTTCTCATTTGGTCACAAGCTGCCTTCCGAGTGTTGCTCAAACAAATATTTTCGCCGTTGGTTGTGTGGCTACGCCACGGGTGTTTACGGATGGAATGTTTGGGGCTTTTATATGTCAGAGTGGCCGGAAGATGTTTTTGCTAAATGAAAAATGATGTGCGGATTTCCTATATGCTAATAGGTTGTTTTGCTGGATAGATATTTCTTCCTGCTACTTTTTTGGCGCAAAAAAGTAGCGCAAAAAACATGGCGGAAATTAACTCGCACCATCGGCTTATAGGTCCTTGATGTTTTTTGTTGCGGTGGTAGAACGATTGTCGTTTTCTCATTTGGTCACAAGCTGCCTTCCGAGTGTTACTCAAACAAAAACCGTAGCGCAGCGGAGCTCGGCGACTGCAAGGAGCCAATTTCCGCCGTTAGTTGTGTGGCTACGCCACGGGTGTTGACGGATGGAATGTTTGGGGCTTTTATATGCCATAGCGGCCGGAAGTAGTAAGGCGCTGCTGTTGGCGTAATTGTAGCGGAATATGTGATTTGCGATGTGAGTAATGCGATTTTCGATATGAGTATTGAGTCGTGAGATTTGAGTAATGAGATATGCAACTTCTTTGCTGATGGTCGTATTTAAAGTTTTATATCCAGCACCTGAATCGAGGAAGTCCTACTTCGGCTGCAAATGCTTCTAAAAGAAAAAGCTCTCCATCCGTAATAAAAGTGGCGTAAGCCACACATTTAACGACGAAAATCCCTGTTTGAGCAACGCTCGGTAGGTCGTCCCTATTGTAATGCACCGTCCTAATGCATTCTGCAGGTGTTAAGTAAATATCTAAGCATCTATAAGCCGACGGTGCGAGTTAATTTTCGTCATGTTTTTTGGTTACTTTTTTGCGCCAAAAAAGTAATGTAAGAAATTAGTAGTACGTAGCATCCGTAATAAAGATAGCGTAAGCCACACATGCGATATGCGACTTCCTTGCTAATGTCCGTATCTAAAGTTTTATATACAGCATCTGAATCGATAATGCTTTACTTCGGCTGCAAATGCTCTTAAAAGAAAAAATCCTCCATCCGTAATAAAGGTGGCGTTAGCCATACATTAGATATGCGATGTGAGTATTGAGTATTGAGATTTGCGATATGCTAGTTATTCGCAGATGCTTGTTCTCTTATGCTTTCCTGCTACTTTTTTGGCGCAAAAAAGTAACGTAAGAAATTAATAATACGTAGCATCCGTAATAAAGATAGCGTAAGCAACACATGCGATATGCGACCACCTTGCTAATGTCCGCATCTAAAGTTTTATATACAGCATCTGAATCGAGAATGCCCTACTTCGGCAGCAAATGCTATATAGCGAGATAATTTTCTATCCGTAATAAAAGTGGCGTAAGGCACACATTAGATATGTGATGTGAGTATTGAGTATTGCGATATGCTAGTTATTCGCAGATGCTTGTTCTCTTATGCTTTCCTGCTACTTTTTTGCGCCAAAAAAGTAACGTAAGCAATTCACATCCCACATCTCACTACTCAAATCTCATTACCCACATCTCACATCCCCTTCTTTCGAATTGCTTTTATAAAAAAAAGAATTCGAAAGGAATCGAAAGTGGTAATGCACGACAGTAAGCCCCTTAGCCGCATCGCATCCCCTCTTTCACCTAGCCGTAAAGCACACCCCATTCAAGCTGGTAGGTCTGGTTTTGCATCTTTTTATGCCCTACAAGCCGTATAATGCGGTTTACACCTTAAAGTAAAGTAGCATACACACCAATTTTTGGCTTCTGAGTAGACTTATTTTCGCTCTGAGTAGATTCATTTGCACCACTGACCTCATTTATTTTCGCTCTGAGTAGATTTATTTGCACCACTGAGTACATTTATTTTTGTTCTGAGTAGATTGTTTGCACTGCTGACTTCATCTGTTTTTGCTCTGAGTAGATTCATTTGCACCTCTGACCTCATTTATTTTCGCACTGAGTAGATTTATTTGCACCACTGACCTCACTTATTTTTGCTCTGAGTAGATTCATTTACACCACTGACCTCATTTATTTTCGTTCTGAGTTGATTGTTTGCACCGCTGACCTCATCTAATTTTGCTCTGAGTAGATTTATTTACACCACTGACCTCATTTATTTTACTTACGAGTAGATCTATTTTACTTACGAGTATATTTCTTTTTGTTATGAGTATACTTTTTGCAATCCTTAAAACAGCCATTTTTGCCCCAACCTCCCATGTTTTCACTCCGAGTATACCTATGTTTCTTTCGAGTACATTTGTTTTTGTTACAAGTAGTTTTTTGCAATTGCTTAAAATGGACGTTTTACATCCATACCTATATTCTATAAAGGAGGCTTATCACAACCTCTAAAACAAGCTACTCCTAGCGCCTGCCTCCAGCTTCGAGCGTGCAATTCCAATCCTTTTACTCTGATTATAGCCAACTCCTAGTAAAAGAGGGGCCATGCACCTCTTTTTTTTAGTAGCCACCCTTTACCGCTACCGTTGCCCCCCTTACCGCATGCCCATAACATGCGGGCACCTACCGCAACCAGCACCCGGCAGCTGCCACCCCTGCCCATTTATTTACTTTTTTATGCAATTTGTTAACGTAAATCGAATAACGGTAAGGTTTATTAGCTATTTTAGACCGCAAATTATAGCTGTAAACCTTTAGTAAGTATGGTTCTCTTGGTTCGTCTTCTTACGCGCTGCCGTTCGGGTGGTGCAGGTTTGCAGTTATGGTAGGAAATGCTGCTATTACTTTTCGTATTTGGAAGATAGCTGCAGCTGCAGCGCCCAAACCTGTACAGGTACCCTGTACGGGGTACATATGTGGGTAATGCAAAAATAATTGCAGCTAGCTGCGAGTACTGAGATGTTAGCATCAATTGCAAAAAAAACGTAACCAAAAAACATTATGGAACAAGAGAAAGAGAAGATTCCGTTGCAACAAATGAATGATAAAATTGCTAATAGAAACAGTATTTTGAAAATAATAGTTGTTACTGTGTTTTCTATTTTATTAGCATACAAAATTGCTATTTCTGATTCAAAATTTGACTTTACTCAGTTTGATTTTTCAGATTTATTGTCTCTGATTCTTGCATTGTTTTCTGTTGCATTATCTGTTGCATTTTATTTTAAGGCAACTGATACCAGTAATAAGTTTTATGATAATACATATAAGTTTACAAAGGAGATATCAGAGATTCTTGGCAGAATTGAGGCAGGATTTGGTGAGAAACTTAAACATCTTGATGAAGGTTATACAGGGCTAGTTGACAAATTTGATGGCAGTGGTAAAAAAACAAAAAACATTGATATTGAAACTGCTAAAAAAGAGTTAGATACAGAAAAGGAAAAGTTAGAGAAGGAAATAAAAGAAAAGAATCAAATTCTAACACAGTTAATGACTAAAGCTAATTTAAGTACTAAAGAGAGAGAAGAGTACACAAAGAAGATTAGTGATAAGGATAAGGAGATCAGTAATCTTTCCTCTGAATTGGATTATATGAAACGAAGACTAATTGAGACTGAACATATGAAAGAAAGTGAGATAGTACATAGCATTCCACCTCATTTGCGAGAATATTTAATGAAGTATATTAAGATGGAATGTGACCCTGCTGACTTACTTCATGACCCACACGAATATCTGATGGATAGACTTTCAGGTCGAAGAATTGAACATATAATTGGTCCAAGAGAAGCACGAGAACTTCAGAAATTTGGAGTGCTTAATGATTCAAGAGAATTTACATTTATGGGGATTGAATTATTAAAAAGTTTAGCTAAAAGATATATTTAAAAGCAATAGGTGCTAGTGCTGGCTTATACTTTGTTGGGGTTTAAGTTGTTATGTTAAACAAGTGTCTTTTTTTATAACTCTGTGCATGTTTATAAGAAAGTAGCTTCGATTTCCTCAGCGTCGCATAGCCCCGGCCGTTACCGCCAAGTGTAAGAAACAGACAACTTGATTTGAAAAATAGAAAAACAAATAAATGAACAGCCAACACATAAAACAGCACATTCACAAGCTTCGACACTCTAGCCGATGCTTCAGCTTGTAAAAGAACTGTTTTTTACCTAACCCGCATGCAACATGGAGATTATTGAATTTGGAAATATTGTATCGACTCTTATAACTAATAGTTTTCATATATCTAAAGTAGAAAGAGTTTCTGGTGATAATAATATTCTTAATGTATATAAATTCGATAAACTTGGTGCTGAAATTAGATATAGTATATTATTTTCAAATCTTACAGTTGCTGATACTATAGTTAAGTTTCTAAAAAAAATTGCACAACGATATAACTCATTACCAATTATTGTAGGTGATAATATTAAAACTGATGAATGCAAGTGCTTTACAAATGCTGAATTTTACAAAACACTTGGTGGTTATGTAAGCACTGGTTTAATTCTTATACCTAATTTAAGTGATGTTCTTAACGAATTAGGACATAATAATCTACCTGCTGGACTTATTGGGCAGCCAGACGATTTGCACGAAATTTATATCGCAGAATGCTTGCAATTCATTATGAGTTCTCCAACAAAACGTTATGGTAAAGACAGACTGTTTGAATCTTTACCTGACGGTGTTGTATTAGGCAAAGATAGATATATGATATTATTAGACTCAAAAGCCTATTCAAATGGTTTTGATTTCACAGCAGATGATATTAAAAGATTTTCTTCATACATCTTCGATTTTAATGAAAGATATGCACAATTTTTTGGTTCAATTTTCACTTTTGTTGTTGTTTCTGGGAAATTTAATGACTCAATTTCATCAATAGAAAATCGGTCTGAAGAATTATATAAGCTGGCAAATTGTAGATTGTCATGTATTGAAAGTAAAGTGTTAGGAGAAATAGTTGAACTTTTAATTACCATGCCTAAAATTAGAAATTCTATAAATTGGAAAAATATATTCACTGAAACAATTGTAGAAAAAAAGCATGTACAGAGTGAAATTAAAAGAATTGATAAAGATAAAATTCATTAAATATGGGTACATCAATTAGCCATCCTTCGAAAAGAACACCAAACTGGAGACCAGTATTTAAGTGTTATGAGAATGAAAGAATCCCTGAATATAGAGCAATTAATGAAGTTTGGAGAGCTTCTGAGAATGAAGATGAGCCTATTTCATTGCATTTAAAATCAGAAGCTGTATATAATTGTTATGAAGCTGTTAAGAGTTCAAGTTCAATTGTGGAAGCTATCCAAAAATTTAATCAATCAATTTTAATAAATAAAAACAATTCCATTGTTTCAGAATTTGCTAAAAGGGCTATACCTATGGCCTTTCAATCAAGCAGTCCTGCGAATCAATGGATTAACAGTTTCTTTTCTGAAGTCACAAACTATATTGTTTCTAGAGATATTTCTGGTTTTGTTGGCGATAACTACCGTAATAAGAATGTAAACGAACTCATTACTTATAAAAAAAATATCAATTCAAGAGTTAATCAAATACTAGGGAATGAAGACAAAAGAATAAATTCGTATTCTTCTTGGAATTCATACGTTGACAGCTCGATTGAAAAACTTAAAACTAACTAAAATGACTGTTGAAAAAGTATTTGTTTGTGAAAGACCTGTTAACAATGGCTTACATCTTTACCCTGGTCAAAATTTATACACTGGAGAAAAACCCCTCGAAAATGAATTTGGCCAGTTAAATTCCTTAGAAATAGATTTATTAAATGTTGCATCAGGAATATTTGCTTCTGACTTAGCGATTCCAAGAGATGAAAGAGAATTTTTTATCCGAGATATTGAAATAACAATTGATGTTGTCAATCTAAGTTCCTTTGAGCAAATTAAAGATTTATTAGAAACAGCATTGCTAACTGTTAGTAGAGATAACTGGACAATCAATTTTGTTCAAAAAAAAGGTGTTCCTGTTACAGATTTTAATTGGAATGAAAAAGAGGGAGCAGCATTATTATTTTCGGGAGGTCTTGACTCAATGTGTGCAGCTTCTGATTTCATCAAAGAAAATAAAGATCTTGTATTGGTTAGTCATAATTCTCATGGTAATAAAGTTGTAGATGATTGTCAGAATAATGTTCATTCTTTATTAGAGAACTATTATTCAAAACAAATCAGACATGTGCATGTTAAGGTTTATGGCAGAAATCAGGGTGATTATAATTTCCCAACTGATAGGGAAAATACACAAAGAACAAGGTCTTTTCTGTTTCTTTGTTTAGCATCTTTAGTTTCTAGGAGATGTAATTTTAATAAGGTACTTTATATGGCAGAAAATGGTCAGTTTGCAATTCATTTACCATTAAATCCATCAAGAGTAGGCCCTTTTTCAACTCATACTGCTGACCCGCAATTTGTACAAATAACAAAGGATTTACTTAAAATATTACTTAGAAATCCAGAATTTGATATTATTAATCCTTATCTATATAAGACGAAAGCAGAAGTATTCGCTTGTCTACCAGAGGAACTCAGAAAACAATCTTACTTATCTGCCAGTTGTTGGATGATATCAAGAATTCCTGATAACAAACACTGTGGGTACTGTGTTCCTTGTATATCTCGCCGGATATCACTCGAATACAATAATATTGAATTTGATGAATATGCTCATGATATTTTTAATTCTGACTTAAATAATCTTGATGATTTAGATGATAAAAGACGAAATATAGTTGATTATTTAGAGTTTATTTCAAAATTTAATAATCTAAATGACTCAAAAAAATATGAATTATTAATTGAGTTTCCTGAATTATATAATTCATCTTTTGATACTAATGCTGCAATTGATATGTATGGAAGAGTGTCCACTCAATCGCTAGCCGTTTTTCAAAAATATCCAAACATTATAAAACTTATTGGATGAATAAAATATCAATAACAAATCTTGAAAAAGCAAGAAGTAATCCATCTCAATATGGTAAAGCTTTGCTCAATGGGTCTCTTGCATCAAACTCTTTTGGAGGTAGGCCTAAATCAATGAAATGGCACGATGCTGTTATGGAATATCATAATACAGGATATATATCAAAAGCAATATCAAAATTAGAACACTCTTTTAGCAGCAGAAAAGATACTCAAAAGAATAGAAGAGAATTGGAAGATTTAATTATCGCATTAGATAATTATGTGGACGAATACAATAAAAAAGGATATATTCATTTCGATAAAACTATAAATATCGATAAACAATTAACACCACAAATTAAAATTTCTGGCTGGATTTGGCTGCTAAACATCAAACCAGTTGGTGGTTATAGTGGATATATAATATCAAAAGACGTTGATGAAATAAATTGGATGTTGGAACTAAGGTTTCCGATTATACAAGATTATATTGCATCTACTCTGTATGGTTGCAAGATTAATGAAGTTGATGTTGGAGTAATTGACTATACAACAGGAATTCATTACACTACAAGTTATTCACAGGAAGATATTGAAGACGCTTTAGAAGAATTGAACGAAATAGGTTTAACGATTAGCAATATACTTGATGTTTAATTTCCAATGCTTCTTAGTCAAGCACATTGAACGGTCGCTCAAAATGCCATCTCACGACCAAAACCGGCCAGAGAGCTTGCCTACTCAAACGCATGATAGACTTAGTATGATTAACGATTTGAAAAAAATAAACACCAGGCGGTAACACGCGGTATAGTTAGAGGTTCAGCGGTTTTCGGGGGGTAGTAACCAGTTCCAAATTTTGCTGTAACTTGATAGGTATAAAGTTCGCAATCCCTTACGAAATCATACGCTCAACGATTAGTGTAATAATCTATATTTAAATGAATAGTAATTGATATTAACCCTTATTAAATAGAGCATGAAAAAGGAGGAAAGTCCAAACATTACGGCACACCAAATTGCCGAAGAGGCTATAGGTAAATTGAATAAAAGAATAACTAACGAGGTGTTTTTAACTATTCAGAACGACAGAGAGTTAATGCATAAATATTTACGTGCAGTTCAATATTATGGATTGGATTATGTAAACCAAACAATAGGAAAGGTCGTAAAGGAATCGTATGCGTTGGTTAATGTAAACGAACGCGAGAATAATCCATCGTGTACCTTAATCGAAAGCCATCAAAAGTTTGAGTAGGAAGGTCGTAGATAAAGTAACGAGGCTGCTAAATAGGAAGTGATAAATATTCCCCCGTTGAGCGTAGCGTCCTCCGTTCGGCTGAGGCTATCGCCTCATTCGATTCTATCCATGTAGGCTTCGCCTACAAACATAACGGGAGCAGAAGAGCCATCTAACATAAAAGCCCTGCTAAGCGGCGTTGTAAGTCTTCCAATCTTTGCTATTTTGCAGTCGGCTATGGCTAAGTGGATGGAAACTTAAAACCAATGACGTTTGTAGTGTATAAAAGGTTGGACGCCATTAAATGAAAAAGCAGGTTGTGAAAATTATACTTACCTCGTTACTCTTCTTTATTTTATCTGCTGTTGCTTTGGCTGAAGATTTGGGAGGCGAGAGCCAAAAGCTTGTGCGCGATTTTATTGCAACAGTAAAAGCCGGGAATAGAGAGAAGATAGCCTCCATCGTAAGCTATCCGCTATCTCGCGAATATCCAATACCTGAGGTTAAAACTAAAAGGGAGCTACTAAGCTGCTTCGAACAAATATTTGATGATTACTTACTTTCTAAGATTGTAAAATCGAATATTAAAAAGGACTGGTCCGAAATGGGATCAAGAGGAATTATGCTGCTTAATGGATTAGTGTGGCTTGACTCTGATGGCAAATTAATTGCAGTAAACTATTTGTCTCGCAAAGAAAAGTTAGTGAAGGAACGTTTGATTGCCGCAGAAAGAAGCAACCTCTACGAGCCGCTAAGGAAATTTCAAACTCCAGTCTGTAAGTTGGAAACTTCTTCATATCGAATCAGAATAGACGATATGGGTAATGGTGCTTATCGGTATGCATCGTGGAAGAAACAGCAAGGGATGAACGAGAAGCCTGCGGTTATTATCCTAAATGGAGAAATACAAGTTCTAGGAACAGGAGGCAATCTAAGCTACATCTTTAAACTTGGCGAGTACACTTACGAATGTGGAATAGATAAATTGGGTGAAGAGGGGGCTGCTCCTGCACACTTGTCTGTTTTAAACGGAGAAGCAGAGATCTTATATCAAGACGCAGAAATAAAGTAATAGCGACCTACTTTTGGCTGATGCTATCGCTTCAGTCGAATCTATTCATGTAGGTTTTGCCTACAAACATAACGGGAGAAGTATTCATTTAAAGAGATGGTGTATGAAAAGGTCGATACCTAAAGTTCTACTTATATGGCTATTTTTAACGGTAGCTTTTGCTGCTGATTCTTTTGGTCAACAGGCAGATTCTACAATTTATATCTCTGTCGATAGCTGTCCATCTTTTAGATATAAGAATTGTAGGGTAGCTGATGATTGTATAAAGCAATTTATCTCGGAGCATTTGGTTTGGCCTGATATCGAGAGTGATATGTATGTAAAGGTGTTGGTTCAGGTTGTAGTTGAAAAAGATGGAACCCTGAGTAACATCCGAGTTGTTCGTGGAGTAGAAGAGTGGTTTAATAGAAAGGCTGTGGAAATAGTACAGTCAATGCCAAAGTGGACGCCTGGGAAAAAAGGAAATAAAATAGTAAGAACACAGCTTACCTTTCCGGTTGTTTGGCAGTAGAAATGCAGCAGCCTTTCGTTTGGCTGATGCTATCGCACACTGCTAAATAGGGTATTACAGGGCTTCCAGCCTGTCCTTACAGTGTAGCTGTAGGCTGCAAAGAACAAAAGCGTAGGCAGAGCCAGCGCTTAGCAGGGGAGTTTTGCCTAAAGTGGGGTTTAATAAAATTGTTTTAAATAGGAAGTTTCGATGAGTAATAAAGAGTTAGAGAAGGAGATAAAAAGGTTGGTTCATTCGAATCGTTACTTAAAGGGTTATGTTTGCGCTGTAGACGTACTCCTGCAGCTTAACTTTCTGTCGGAAAGCGATTACGAAAGCTGGCAATTGGGTAAGGTCGATTGCTTAGAAGGCGTATGCAGTGTCGATTTGGTGAAACTTTCGCTGGTAAATAAGCTCATTAGAAGATACGCTGTCGAGCTAGATTTAGAAAGCACTTGGACAGCATACGATCAAAAGGGTAAACGATTAAGCCGTCGATTAAGGTTTAGCCAATCGGGCAGTAAAGCTATTGAAGAGCAGTATGCCACACATTATGTAGATAGGAAACGAATGGCCGAATTAAATGAGAATAGTAGTAACATATAGCCAAGCGCTATATTGCGGTTGGTAGGCCGCCAGCTAGAAAGGCCGAAGCCGTAGGCATCACTGCTAAGGCTATGCCTACGTTCGTCTGAGGCTATCGCCTCAGACGAATCTATCCTAGCAGGCTTTGCCTGCAAACGTAACGGGAATAGATTCGTAGCTTCTTTCTACAAACATTTAATGCCGTGGGGATTAGTTCTACGTTAGCGGCAAATTCAACAGAGTGCATAAGATAAACTTACTATTATGAATCAAGAATGGGTAGAAACAATGAAAATGAAAGGAAGGATTAAGCTGTCGTGGTTGATTTATTAACTCATTACTTAGTTGTTATTTTTCTTTTAATGCCACCTCTTTTCTTTTCGTTTTTCTGGTTAAAGTATGTGTTTACTGGAGAATACACGGGGGTAATGACTTTTGAGGAAATGTTCCATGTGCAAATTCCTTTCATCCTTTTAGCGTTTGTTTTTTTCTTTATTCAATATAAAAGGTTAGAATTTAAATCAATACAAACAAGTCTGCCTCTTGATTTGATTCAGAAGTTTATTGCGGCAACAGCAGATGAACTAGAATGGGTTTCATTGGTAAATTCAAAATATTACAAAGTATTTAAGACATATCCCAAATGGTATACAGGTAGTTGGGGTGAGCAAATCACTGTAATAATAGACAATGATAAAGTAATGATTAATAGTATTTGTGACCCTGATAGGAAAGCTTCAGTTGTGTCAGCTGGAAGAAACAGAAAGAATATGAGATGCCTAATTGACAAAATAAAAAATGCCAGCCGTTAGCTACGGTATAGCCCTCCGTTCGGCTGAGGCTATCGCCTCAGTCGAATCTATCCTAGCAGGCTTTGCCTGCAAACGTAAGGGAGCAAAGTGCCATCTAACCTAAAAAGCTACTAAATTTAGGGTGTAAAGCAGCGCTTATGTCAACGGGCTACAAAATAAGAAAGGACGATAGCGCTTACTTCCTAACATTTCAGGTTGTAGGCTGGGTCGACCTTTTTACGCGTCAGGTATACCGCGATATAGCTGTCGAAAGTACTGTCGGCGCTCCGTTCGGCTGAGGCTATCGCCTCAGTCGAATCTATCCTAGCAGGCTTTGCCTGCAAACGTAAGGGAGCAGGAATGCCATCTAA
>NZ_JTLD01000044.1:0-255 GCF_000798815.1 Alistipes sp. ZOR0009
ACAGGGCCGTTAAGCCCGCCAGCGCCGATGGTACTGCTACACCAAGCGGGAGAGTAGGTGGCCGCCAACCTTACAAAAGCCTCCGATCGTTTGATCGAAGGCTTTTTTTGAAATTAAAGAATACCGGATTTGCGATATGTGCATTTTCTCAAATCGTGAATCTAAGAAGACTTAGGTGACTAGGCGGCGGGGTTCCACCCCTTCCCATTCCGAACAGGGCCGTTAAGCCCGCCAGCGCCGATGGTACTGCTACAC
>NZ_JTLD01000044.1:265-16515 GCF_000798815.1 Alistipes sp. ZOR0009
TCGCCAACCTTACAGAGGCCTCGAACGAAAGTTCGGGGCCTTTTTTGTTTACTCCTTGCGGAAAAGGTGCTGATTGCTGCTCTTTAGTGGCCTTTTTGAGGTAACGCCTACCTGTGCCACTTTGGAGGTAAAGCATGTGGGTAAATGGACTGTTCTCGCGGTTGTGGCCTATGCTTAACGCCTCCCTTGTTGGGATGGCTTAGCGGATA
This sequence comes from Alistipes sp. ZOR0009, assembly GCF_000798815.1. Lineage (NCBI taxonomy): Bacteria > Pseudomonadati > Bacteroidota > Bacteroidia > Bacteroidales > Rikenellaceae > Alistipes > Alistipes sp. ZOR0009. The sequence goes on from NZ_JTLD01000044.1 coordinate 475, forward strand.
CCGTAAGGGCTACTCCTCGATAAAGCCCAGCTGCATCATGATATCGCGTGTCATCTTGGCGAGGGGGCGCTTGCCAACATCCTTTTTATCTATATAGTTTCCGAGTATTAGCTGGCGTACCTCGTTGGGAGAGGTGAAGAGCTCGGGGAACGACTCGCATAGCTCCATAATCCGATCTTCGCTGTAGATGTGCTGCTTTAGGAATAGCTCGTGGCCGATATCGTTGTGCTTGGAGTAAAGCGTTTCGAGACCAAGGATTTCTTTCTGATCTATTAACACATTATCTGGTGTTGTTGTAATTACCTTAAAAGCATCAGGCTTGGTGTAGTCGGCCTTGGCATATTCTAGCGAGAACGTAAAACCTTTATCAACATCTTCAATTTCAAAAGGCGACTTTTTGAACTCTTTATCAAGTTTGCTATGGTTGCAGCTGCTGCAAACGGGGATGAGATTTTGGAGAGATAATGCAAATATTGGATATTGATTTTTGTTATAAAAATGGTCGAGTTGACACGTATTTTTGATTTTGTTATCTACGTCAACTCGTGTACTCATTATAAAACTACGATTGCAATACGGGCATACTTTGATGCCTAAATCATCGATTAGAGATACATTGCAATAAAGATTTTTATTGTTAATGAAGGTTTCGTACTTTGTAACCATGAAGTCAAAATCTTTTGGTTCTCCTAGTTCCAAAGATTTGATGCAGGATTTTATCTTGCTGAAATCTGAAAGTATTAATCCCTTCGCATCTTTGAATTCTGAAAATTTTGGATTGAGTTTTATTAAGTCGTTTAATACAACTTCTTTTTTTGGGGTAAGTAGAGGCTTAATTCTTTTCCAGTAGTTTTCTTTTACCACCTCCGTATAGTGCTGCTTAATTGGTATCATCTCTTCTTGCTTTAAGTGCCTCCAACTCTTTTTCTAAAACTTCAATTCTATCCTCGATGTTGAAGTGAAACTTTTGGTTGTACTGCTTTAGCAGCATCTCCCGTACCAAGGGTTCCCCTACTTGGCCAATAATAAACCGTATTTCCGTCTTCCTTTTTTCCTCTATTTCCCCGTCTCCTCTCAAATCCTTAATCACATCATTAATCTTGCCTTCGGCAAACTTTCCCATTAAGCCATCCATAAAAAACGAGCTGCGGTAGAGGCTATGGATGTTGGCGCCAAAGGTGCGCTCCATTTTCTCGGGCTCGCAAACTTTGCAGCGAGTCTTATCTTCCTTTTCATTATCCTTTACTGTATCTAAGAAAATTACATTTTCGCGGGGGAGGTCGGAAATAACGATTGGAGAGTGAGAAGTAATAATAAGGTGGTATTTCTTTTTTTCTCCAAGAAGCGAAAAAAAGTTTTTGAACCTATCGACTAATGATTGTTGCCATTCGGGATGTAATGAGGTGTCAGGCTCATCGAAAATGCAGGTTGTAAAACCGTTGTTTCTATTTTTGTGTTCATGCCATATGCGTGCAAATATTGAAATTAAAGAGGTTTCCCCATCGCTTATGTCATCCCAAGAAATAAGGGGTCTAATGTGATATGCCCATTTTTTTAGAGCTAGAGTCTGATTTTTATCTTCAAGAAAGGATAAAACATCATTATCAAAACTGGAAAAGTTGAATTTGAATGATAAGTCAAATATTAATAATTTTTCTGCTCCATCTTTGGATGAACTTCTCGTTTCGGATATGCTGCTACTGCTGCATTTACTTAACATTTTGGAATAATATGAGAAATCTTTGTTTAGGTTGAATTCTTTCTCAAGGGTATTTTTTAATTCAGAAAAACTATCATATTTTTTCTCTTTGTAGTTTGTAGATGCAAGCAGCGTAAAGTATAGGTATTTTTCGATATTTTCATTTTGTAAAGACTCCTTGCTACTTCCTGTCAATAATAAGTATTCAAGATCTCTTACTTTGTTTAATTTATAAATATAGGATTCCTCAAATGAGAATAGGAGTTGTATTGAAAATGTCTCTGGACATTTGAAAGGAGTCAGCTTATCGTTTTTACTAAAGTGCGATAGTAGTTCTATTTGTTTCTTCTTATCATGAAAGCGGAAGGCGGTTAATGAAGGGTTGGTTTTTTTAAAATTTTCGGATCTTGTTAACTCGAATTCTTTAGGGTGTCCTGCTGTTTCAAGAAGAAAATTAGTGGAAATATTTGCTGTGTAGGATTTGCTGGCTGCTAACTTTTCGTTAGAATTTAGGGCAGAGGAATAGTATAGAATATTATGCTTGTAATCCGAGGTTTCCTCTTTTTGTGTTTTGTAAAATGCATCTAGTACATTTTCTGTAATTAACTTTTCACCATGTTGTGAAAAAAGACTATCCTTTATTGCATGGCTACAAAAATAGTGTAGTATTAGATTTTTTGTATTTTCCTTGGTTATAAAAATGTAACCACTGCTAGAAGTGAGTTCTTCGAAAGCCCATCCTCCTCTTGTTGTAATAAAATCTATCAAGCTACTCTTTCCACTACCATTTTTCCCCACAATAGCGGTAATGTTGCTGATGTGCTCGCCAAAGAAGTTGTCGGGGTAGCTGGTGTTGATCTCATTGTGGGTTAGGGTGCCACCTGTAACGGGGCCTTCCTTTTCTTTGGGCTCGAAGTGAAAGTGGTGCTTGGGCGAAAAGTTAAAGCCTTGGTGGTGGATGTTGTTGTACTCCTCTATCCAAACGTATAGCAGCTCCATGATGCGGTTGTTTTAGCGGTTAGGTTATGCGTAAGCTATCTTTTAGGGTTTAAATATACCATTTATGGCATCTCGTTGGGGCGTGGGAAACGAAAATAGTAGGGTGGCTTGGCTGTACGTGGCGAATGGATGTCTTGCTGCCTAGCTCTTTTGCGAGGATGGCTTAATGGGGCGAATGCGGCCGGAGGCCGGGCTAACTAAGCTTAGCGAGGACGCTAAGCTTAGCGGAGGGGCAAAATTTGCATTTTGGTTGGCTACTTGGCCGGGATAGGAAAATGCAACCGCAGTTTTGCTCCCAACTCGGCTAGAATGGGAAACTGCAGCTGCAGTTTCGTGTCCAGCTCCGTTAGAATGGAAAAATGCAGCTGCAGTTTTGTTCCCAGCTCGGCTAGAGTAGGAAAATGCAACCGCAGTTTCGTTCCCAGCTGCGCTAGAGAGGGAAAATGCAGTCGCAGTTTTGTATCCAGCTGCGCTAGAGTGGAAAAATGCAAAAAGAGTAGAGCTTCTGCGCAAGTTGCAAGAGCTAAAGGGAAGTTGCAAGAGCTTCTGCGCAGGTTGCAAGAGCTAGAGGGAAGTTGCGAGAGCTTCTGCGCAAGTTGCAAGAGCTAGAGGGAAGTTGCAAGAGGCTCTGCGCAAGTTGCAAGAGCTAGAGGGAAGTTGCAAGAGGCTCTGCGCAGGTTGCAAGAGCTCGTGGAGAAGTTGCAAGAGGCTCTGCGCAAGTTGCGAGAGCTCGTGGAGAAGTTGCAAGAGGCTCTGCGTAGATTGCGAGAGCTCGTGGAGAAGTTGCAAGAGCTTCTGCGCAAGTTGCAAGAGCTCGTGGAGAAGTTGCGAGAGGCTCTGAGTAAGTTGCAAGAGCTAAAGGGAAGTTGCAAGAGGCTCTGCGCAAGTTGCGAGAGCTAGAGGGAAGTTGCAAGAGCTAGAGGGAAGTTGCAAGAGCTAGAGGGAAGTTGCAAGAGGCTCTGCGCAGGTTGCAAGAGCTCGTGGAGAAGTTGCAAGAGGCTCTGCGCAGATTGCGAGAGCTCGTGGAGAAGTTGCGAGAGGCTCTGCGCAAGTTGCGAGAGCTCGTGGAGAAGTTGCAAGAACTTCTGCGCAGATTGCAAGAGCTCGTGGAGAAGTTGCGAGAGGCTCTGAGTAAGTTGCAAGAGCTCGGGGGTAAATTGCCGGAGACTGTTCGAGACTGTTCGGGAGTATTCAGGGAGTATTCACGGAACTGTGTCTACATATTTTTCTCGGAAGCAGGAATTACACCTGCCCTATAGGATGGGGCTGTTAGCGGGGCAAGGGTGGGGCTTGGTTAGGAGGGAGAGGTGAGGGCTGCTTGAGCGGCTAAGCTACCGGGTTGGCAGAAGGCCGCGTTAGGGATGGGAGCGGAAAGCCCACAGCCCGAAGCGGAGCGTAGGGCGAGGACTTGCAGCGTACAGCCCGACCCGAAGGGGAACGCCCAAAGGGTATCGGTTGGAGAGCGGATGCTGCTGCCTGCGCTTGCGCTACCTCGCATAAGGAGGTGCGGTGGCGGCTGGCGGGAATAAAAAAAGGGCTGCCCAACAGGTGGTGGACAGCCCTTTACGTATATCAAACACTACTAGCGTAGCTTGTGACCTTTTACGCCAAAGTAAAGGATGAATAGGTAGGCTGGGATGAAGATCCAGAATGCGCTTTGGTAGCTGGCGGCGGTAACCACCTCGTTTACCTTAAAGGCATCAACGAGCATACCGAAGATGAATGGCACCACGGCGCCACCTACGATACCCATTACCAGCAGCGACGAGCCTGTTTTGGTAAACTTGCCCAGGTCGGCAATGGCAAGCGGCCAAATGGCTGGCCACATTAGCGAGTTGGCAAATCCGAGGAATGCCATGCAGTACACGCCGTACTCGCCTGGAAGGTAGATAAGGAGGCCAGATGCCACAATACCAATTATTGCGAACGCCTTAAGGGCTGTTGTTTGGGAGATGATTTTGGGGATCATAAGAACGCCAAAGATGTAGCCGATAACCAAACCGATGGTTACGTACTTCGAGAAGCTTTCGAGACCTGCCACGTCGCCAAAAACCGACTTAGCGTAGCCGATGATGGATACCATTGGAAGGGTTTCGATGCCTACGTATAGGAATAGCGCAGCTACGCCCATTAGCAGGTGGGGGAACTGAAGGATGCTTGTCTTAGACGAAGCGTACGACGACACCTCGTTGCCTGCCTCCGACTCGTCCTCGCCTTCGGCCTTCACTTCGGGAAGTGGAGCGAAGTACATGAAAACGCCTAGTCCAACTAGAATGGCGGTAACGATGTAGAATGGAAGGATGATATCGCTTAGCTGAACGTTATTTAGGTTTAGGAACAGGCCAAGGAATAGCGACGAAAGCCACCAGGCAGCCTTGTTCATGATGCCCATAAGGCACATGCGCATGGCGGCGCTCTCCTTAGGGCCGATGATGGTAACGTAGGGGTTTACGGCAGCCTGAAGCAGGGTGTTACCAATACCACCCACGAAAAGTGCCAGCAGGAAGATGGGGAAGCTGCTCATTTTGGCCGAAGGCACAAAAAGAAGCATTCCGGCAGCCATGATGAAGAAGGCGAAGAGCATTCCCATGCGGTAGCCAAATTTTTTGATAACCCATCCTGCAGGAGCGCCGAATACGACAAACGCAGAGAAGATGGCCGCCGTAACCAGGTACGACTGCGAAACGGATAGGTTAAATGCATTTTGAAGGAATGGTGTTAGGAATCCGCTTATACCAACTCCAAAACCCATAACAAAAAATAGTACTCCGACTATAACCAGCGGAACGACTAGCGTCTTCCCTGATTTTGCTTGACTCGTCATAGATAAGTATTGTTAATGATTGTACTAAAAATAATGGCGCAATATAGATTTTTTAATGGTTCTCTCCTATAAGTTGATTTTTATAGGGATGGGCATTTGGGCGAGATACCGACCCTTGGGTGCAACCTTTTGCATTGGCATAGCAATTTTTATGGAACAAAGCTGGGGGCTGCTATTTTATACGCTGTTTGGAGCGGCAGATGGGGCTGTGGCTATATCTATTCACTTTGCAGTGGTTTAGTGGCCATTTTATTTAGAACGGAATTCTAATTTTACTGTGCAAGGTACAGCAATGTTGTTGTATTTTTTATATTTTCACCCCCTGTTCATTCGAGGTTGGATGTACTGATAGGTACTGCTGGGAGGCATGGGAGAGCAGAAACGTGAGCAAGCTAGGTATGGACGTAAATGCGATGCCGTCCCCGATTGGAGAGGGAGTTTTAAAAGTTAAAAAATAAAGAATGATAGTTAAGAAGATTTTGGAGGATATCGAAAGGCCAGACCTCGAGTTGGTATCGCAGACGTTGGATTGGGAAATTACCTCCTTTAAGATTGAGCAGGTGAGCTGGGAGGAGTACCCCTACAAGCCAAGGGTTACGCTTCGCTTAGCCTATAACGATAACGAACTTTTTGTTAAGTTTAAGGTAAGAGAGCAGTCGGTGCGCGCGGTTGCGGCCGAGGATAACGGCAACGTATGGGAAGATAGCTGCGTGGAGCTGTTTATCTCGCCCGAGTGCAACGAGTACTACTACAACCTCGAGTTTTCGTGCATCGGCAAAAAGCTGATGGGGTACCGCAAGGATAGAACCTCGGCGGTAAGGGGCGAAAACGACGTGCTTTCGACCATCAGGGTACACTCTACGCTGGGTAAAAAGCCGTTTGTGGAGCGTACCGGCGAAACGGAGTGGAGCCTTACGGCAGCCATCCCATTTAAAGCATTCTTTAGCTCTAAGTTTAGGCCCGTTTCGGGCGATCGGTTTACGGCCAACTTCTACAAGTGCGGCGATAAGCTGTCAGTGCCACACTTCCTTTCGTGGAAAAAGATCGATGCGCCAACGCCAAACTTTCACCTGCCAGAGTTCTTTGGGGAGCTCTTCTTCGAGTAAAAAATGTTAATATCCATAAAAGCCTCTTTTTGAGGCTTTTTTTATGGCTATAATTGATGTTGTAAAACATTCAGAATAGTGTTATAAAAAACCTTTTTGTTAGCACATTAACATCCCTTTTTTGATAGTTTTGGATCACATTTACTAAGGCATAAACAACTTTATTATAGTTATGGGAAGAAAACTTTTGATTAGAGACTTGACCATGCGTGACGGTCAGCAGTCTCTATTTGCAACAAGAATGACTCAGGCACAGGTTAACAGATTGTTACCCTTCTACAAGTACGCCAACTTCTACGCAATGGAAGTATGGGGTGGTGCGGTGCCTGACTCAGTAATGCGCTACTTGAACGAAAACCCATGGACTCGTTTAGAGACTATTAAGGCTGCTGTAGGCAACGTATCTAAGCTAACAGCTCTTTCTCGTGGTCGTAACCTATTCGGTTATGCTCCATACCCAGATGAAATTATCGACGGATTTAGCCGTAACGCTATCGAGTCTGGTCTTGGCATCATGCGTATTTTTGATGCTCTTAACGACGTAAACAACGTAAAGTCTACCATTAAGTACGTTAAGAAGTACGGCGGTATTGCAGACTGCGCAGTTTGCTACACCATCGATCCACACGAGCTAAAGACTCCAGTGTTTACCGATGAGTACTTCCTAGGTAAGGCTAAGGAAATGGCTGCTCTTGGTGCTGATATGATCACCATTAAGGACATGAGCGGTCTTATTCCACCATCACGTATTGCAGCGCTTATCACGCTATTCAAGCAGCACATCAACGTACCTATCGATTTCCATACCCACTGTACTCCTGGCTACGGCTTAGGCGCAGTTCTTTCGGCTATCGTAAACGGTGTTGATATTGTTGATACCAACATCTGGAACTTTGCAGGTGGTCCTGCTGCTCCAGCTATCGAACTTATCTACATCTTCTGCCAAAAGCTAGGCATTGAGCTAGACATCAACATGCACGCAGTTGCTATGATCAACTCTGAGCTTGTTGACATCCGTAAGGAGCTTGCTGATGTTGATGCAGTGAAGATGTTCCCAAAACCATTCAACCCGCTAACAGACGCTCTACCTGCTGAAATCGAGGCACAATTCGACAAGGCAATCGAGGCTGCTAAGGCAGGTAACGAAGAGGCTCTTCTAGCTGCTTGTCACGCTATCGAGAACCACTTCGGATTCCCAGCACCAGACGAGCTAGTTAAGAAGGCAGAAATCCCTGGAGGTATGTACACCAACATGGTAGCTCAGCTTAAGGCGCTTAAGTCAGAGCACATCCTTCCAAAGGCTATGGAGCTAATCCCACAAGTACGTTTGGATTCTGGTTTACCTCCATTGGTAACTCCAACCAGCCAAATCGTAGGAGCACAAGCTGTAAACTGCGCGCTTGACATCATGAACGGTAAGGAAATGTACAGCAACGTTTCTAACCAGTTTAAGGGTATGGTTAAGGGTGAGTACGGTAAGACTCCAATTCCAGTAGATCCAGAATTCCGTTTCAAGATTTGCGGTACTCGCGAAGAAACTGACTACGATGTATCGAAGCACCAAATGCAACCAAACCCAGAAATTCCTGGTCTTGGTGTGAAGCTAGCTGAGAACGAGAAGGAAGTTCTTCTTCTTGAACTTTTCCCACTAGTTGCTAAGGATTACCTAACCTTCGCTAAGAAGGAGCAGTACAAGAATGCACCTAAGGCAGAAAAGGTAGAAGCTGCTGCTGCTACTGCTGTTGCTAAGTCGGCTGTAAAGGGTCAAGACGTAGCAGTTGCTATGCCTGGTAAGGTACTTCAAATTCTAGTTAAGCCAGGTGAGCCAGTTAAGGCTGGACAAACCGTGCTTATCCTAGAAGCAATGAAGATGGAAAACAGCATCACCTGCCCATTCGATGGCTTTATCAACAACATTTTTGTTGCTGAAGGCGATACTATTCCTGCAGATTCTGCAATTCTAGACGTAGTTAAGGAAGCTCCTGCTGTTGTAGCTGGTGCACCTGCTGCTGCTGGCGCTGCTCCTGTATCTAACAAGGCAGGTAAGCCAATCGAATCTCCAATGCCAGGAAAGATTCTTCAAATCCTAGTTAAGCCAGGAGAAACCATCAAGAGCGGACAAACTATCGTAGTTCTTGAGGCTATGAAGATGGAAAACAGCATTCCTGCTACCTTCGACGGTATTGTAAACAATATCTTCGTAGAAGAAGGACAAACTGTTCCTGCTGATGCTAAGCTTATCGATGTAATCTAATTCGAAATAGCATAAACGTAAGGCCAACCCGAATGGGTTGGCCTTTTTTGTTGGGTGGTATGGAGGTTGCGCTTTGCTAGAAAGGACGGCGGTCACAACGCAAAAAGGGCCATCCAATAAGGATAGCCCAAGGTAGTATTGTGCTGTAAAAGGTTACTCCTTTACTTGCTTTGCGGCACTTTTACCGGCAAGGTAGCCTGTTGAGAATGCTATCTGCAGGTTGTAACCTCCGGTAGGTCCATCAAGGTCGAGCAGCTCGCCGGCAACAAATAGGCCTTGTACCTTTTTTGATTGTAGCGTTTTGGCATCGATGTGCTTTAGCGATAGGCCGCCCATCGTTACGATAGCGCCATCAAATCCGGCCGTTTCGCCAACATTTAGGCGGGTGCTTTGTAGGGTGCGTGCAAGCTTGCTGATATCGGCATCGGTATAGTCGGCTACCTCCTTTTTAAGTCCTATTTTGTGGAAGGCGGCAAATGGCTTAACCAGCTTTCGGGGGAGTAATCCCATCATTAGGCTTTCGGCTGTTGTAAATTCACCCGAGCGAACGTCGCGCTTTATGCGATCAACCAGCTGCTCTGGGGTAAGCGCCGGTTTTAGGTTGATGGCTAAGGCCACGTTTTGTCCCTTGTGTAGCGCTTCTGAGGCTTTGCGGCTTAGGCGAATTACGGTTGATCCACCAATCCCGTTGTCTAAAAACTCCATTTCTCCAAATTCGGTACCTACAGCCGTTCCTTCTACTTCGAGAGAAACCTCGACGTTGCGAAGCTGTAGCGCCTGTAGCTTCGCAAATTCGAACTGCTTAACTTTTAGAGGGACTAGGGATGGGAGTGGGGTGATTATATGGTGGTTTAGCTTTTCGAGCATCCCATAACCGTCTCCTGTAGATCCTGTGCGGGGGTAGGATAGCCCACCCGTAGCCAAAATAACAGCCTTAACGGTTATAACGGCTTGGTTCCCGTTTTCGGTATCCCTAAATTCGATGGATTTAATTTTATTGTCGGTAACGCCAATTTTTGTAACCTCCTTAAAAATGTGCACGTCGGCACCAGCCTCGGAGGCTGCATCAAGAATGGCGGTTGCCACATCCCACGCTTTGCCGCTTTCGGGGAATACGCGGTTACCACGTTCGGTAACCGTGCGTACGCCGTACTTTTCGAGCAGCTCGATTATGTCGTTTGGCTGAAAGCTGCTAAATGCCCAGCGGAAAAAAGCAGGGTTGGTATTTATTTTTGATAGGAATTCGTCGTAGCGTTCGGCATTGGTTATGTTGCATCGCCCTTTTCCGCTGATGCGTACTTTGCGGGCCGTTTTTTCCATTTTTTCGAGCACAATAACTTTTGCTCCTTCGCGAGCAGCAGCCCAAGCTGCAATTAGTCCGGCGGCTCCGCCACCAACGATGGCTATGTCGTAGTCTTTCATAGTCTGGTATTATGTGCCAAAGATAGCTGCTATAAATGTAGAAAACGCACTACTTGCTGAAGTAGTGCGTTTTTATTAGCTAATTGGTTTGAGTTGCGGGTGGTGTATCCTCTACTGGCATTTCCTCTTCGTCTTCGCGTAGAAGTAGGGTGTCGGATAGGTTGATGAGAGGCTCTCGTAGGTAGGCTTTGGCCATTCCGTCGAGGCGTACGTTAGGAACGATCATGTCAAATTCTTCCTGAGAGATGATTCCCTTACGAAGCATTTTGCTGGCGATTAATCGGTAGTAGCCTGCCATGTTGTGGCGCAGCGAACCGCTATCGCTAAAGCTGTAGAAGAATTTCTTGGGTCGGGGAATAATGCTTGCCATAAATATGGCCTCCGAGGTGGTAAGTCGGCTGACATCCTTGTTGAAGTAGAATTCAGCAGCCTCGTTGGCTCCAAATACTCCGGGGCCCCATTCTATTATATTAAGGTATATTTCTAGCATACGCTGCTTAGAAACGAGGTGCTGCCTTTCTATTAGCCAGGTGATAAGCGCCTCCTCCAGCTTACGTGCTATGGTTTTATTTCGTGATAGGTATATGTTTTTTACCAGCTGCATGGTAATGGTGCTACCTCCTCTGGCAAATCTTCCGGCCTGAATGTTTCGAATTAGCGACGCGCGGAATGCGTCGATTAGGAAACCTCGGTGACCAAAGAAGTTGCCATCTTCGGAAAACATTACGGCGTATTGGAGTACAGGAGGAATTTGGTCTAACCTGCGAAAGTTGGGGTTGTCTTCTCCCACAGGGAATGTACGAGAAGGTACGCCGTTGTCGTAGAAGGTATACTGGAATGGCCCGTTGATGTAGGGGTAAACTACATCGCCATACTTTTTAATACTAAAGTTTTGAGATCGAAGCTCTGACTCGAAAACCAAGTCTTTTAGGTTGTTCCAGTCTGCCTCGAATTTTAGGTGGTAGGCCAGCTCTCCATTTACCTCTAGCCCCCTAACTGTAGAGAAGATACCTTCGGGAAGCGAGCTGAAAAGGTCTTGGGCAGGGAAGAAATCCTTGTTTAAGGATAGCGCTACAAAGCGATTTGGCTTTGAGCGGTACTTGGCGTATGGGCTAAAGGTTAGCTTGTTAAAGTTGATAACGGTTGCACTGTCTAACTCTACAAAATCTTTTCCAAAATTAACGACGTAGTTTAAGCTTCCTTTGTCTAGGTTAACCTCCTGCATCGCAATTTTTCTATGCTGTACTTTCAGCCCGTCAAACATGGCATTACCTTCGAGCTGGTACTTGCCGTGCGAATAGCCAGAGTTATCAATCCCAAAGGCTAACGTATCAAAAGAGACCTTTGCATTGAACTTGTAGCTAATAAAAGGTATGGTCGCTGATGGCGCGTTGGCTGCATATACCTTGACGTAGGCCTTATTTATCCAAGTATTAATGTCTCCAACAATTTTGTAGTTGGTGGTGGAGTCATTCTCGGTAACCAGCGTGTTTAAGTCGATAATACCGCTGCTGATATCAAACTTTGGAACGGTGGCGTATACCTTGTGCCCCCTAGTATTAATCAAAAAGTCGAACTTTTTAATGTGGATATCACTAGGAAGGATATCGAAGAACAGATCCATAAGTCTAGAAACACGACGTTCGTAGCTCGAACTAGACGTAGAGGAGGGCTCCTCCTTATTTACCGACTTGTAGAGGAACGTGTAGTTATTCCCTGTGCTATCTCTTAGTACGTTTATGTTGATGTTGTCGGCCTTTAGGTTGGTAATGCTAAGGCGGGCCATAAGCAACCTGAGCGGATTTATCTTAATGGATAGGTTGTCGATGTTGATAAGCGTATCGTTGTCAATAGGCTTAATTACAATCTCATCAAAGTTTAGGGTAAGTATCCCTGTAAAGTGGGGGTTGATGACCTTGACATCTGCATTATGTTTCTCGTTAAACGAGCGAACCTTGTTAGATACCATGTACTTCATTATGGGCGTGCGCAGTGCAAAAAGCACGATCCCTAAAACAACTAATCCGAGGCCAATCCAAAGTGCTATTTTCTTGATCTTTGGCCAAGGCAGATTCTTTAATTCCATTTGCTCCAATTTGTGCGGTAAAGCTATAATAAAAATGGGAAAGTTGTGAAATTTGCAGCGGTAATTCGCTTTCGTTTTATTTTAAGGGTTGCTGATAAACGATCTGATAATCAGCTGCTGTTTTTGATTTCAGCATTAAATAGGTGAAACGGCAGGTGTAATTAGCTTTTTTTCTTACTCTAAGTTGTACTGATAAAATTGGGACGCTGATATTTAGCGTTAAATTTGAACGATTTTAAAGGATATCTTCAAATTATGGCATATCTAGGAACAGATATAGAGTCGTTGAAAGTTGCGGCAGAAGCTATAAAGGCCGGAAAGCTAGTCTCTTTCCCCACTGAGACGGTATATGGCTTAGGGGCTGATGCTTTCAATGCAGGTGCAGTGGCTCGCATTTTTCAGGAAAAGGAGCGGCCTTCTTTTGATCCGCTAATTGTTCATATTTCGCATATTGATCAGCTATCACGATTGACTCGTAGCATAACGCCAGTTGTTCTACGATTAGCGGAGGCCTTTTGGCCAGGACCACTTACGCTAGTTTTGCCAAAACAGCCCGAGGTGCACGATATTGTAACATCAGGACTTGATACTGTTGCTATTCGTATGCCCAACCATCTGGTGGCTTTGCAGCTAATTACGCTCTCGGGTACAGCAATAGCAGCACCTAGCGCAAATAAATTTGGACAGCTTAGCCCCACACATCATAAGCATGTTACCAAGCAGCTTAAAGGCGTTGAATATGTCATTGAAGGTGGAAGCACTACGGTTGGCATAGAGTCGTCTGTAGTGTCGGTGGATGAAATGAAAATTCAAATACTTCGTCCGGGGGCTGTTACTGCTGCCGATATAAAGAAGGTTATTCCAGAAGTAGAGGTTGTCGATTTTACGAAACCTGTAGATAACCATTTGCCTTCGCCAGGGTTGCTGAATAGCCACTATAGCCCTAAAAAACCGCTATATATTTCAAATAACCTTGATCTTTTTGCAGGGAAAAAGTATGGCTATATCGCTTTTTCTGGAGATGGAGAGATGTCTGGGCCTGCAAAAGTTTTTGTGCTATCGGCAAAGGGCGATTTTGCAGAGGCTGCAACCAACCTTTTTAGAGCTCTTCACTACTTTGAAGAGGAGGAGGTTGACTTTATCGTGGCAGAGCCTATTGCCGAGCAAGGTATTGGAGTTGCCATTATGGATAGGCTTAAAAAGGCGGCATTTCAGTATTTAAAGGATTAAACACTCGATTGAATATGAAAAAGCGTTCGTAAGATCTTTTCTTCGAACGCTTTTTTTATTCTCGTTGGAGATATTTTAAAGGGAAAACTTATTCTTTCTCTTCATTGGTCTTTTTCTTTGGTAATCTACCTGCGTCTTTTAAACTCTTGTTTATTATCCACTCTAGCTGTCCATTGATGCTGCGAAACTCGTCTGCAGCCCATTTTTCAATGGCTTTCATAGTTTCCGCATCAATTCGCAAGGCAAATGATTTTTTATCTCCCATTATGCTGCTCTTACTGATTTAATGTACCTGCATTGATAACTGGTGATGTTTCTTTATCTCCACAAAGAACCACCAACAAGTTGCTTACCATTGCAGCCTTTTTTTCTTCGTCGAGATCTACAATACCTTTGCTAGAAAGGAGCTTTAAGGCGCCCTCTACCATGCCAACTGCACCTTCAACCATTTTTACTCGGGCCGCAATGATGGCAGTTGCCTGCTGCCTTTTTAGCATTGCTTGTGCTATTTCTGGAGCGTAGGCAAGATAGCCTATTCTCGACTCTATAACGGTTAATCCGGCCAACTTTAGCCTGTCTGTAATTTCGTCCTCAAGGCTTTTGTTTACGTCTTCGAAGTTCGAGGTTAAGGTTATTGCTGCCTTTTCGTCTTCGAATAAATCATACGCATATGAGCCTGCAAGCTTACGTACCGCAGAGTCTGTTTGTATTTTTACAAATTCCTCGTAGTTGTCTACTTCAAAAATGGCTTTGTAGGTTTCCTCTACTCTCCAAACAAGGATCGCGCTAATCATGATAGGATTTCCGAGCTTGTCATTTACCTTAAGGCGTTCACTTTCGAAGTTTCGGGCTTTTAACGAAACCATTTTTTTTGAGTAGAAGGGGATAAGCCAAAAGAATCCATTTTTCTTCACTGTTCCTTTGTATTCTCCGAATAGTAATACAACGCAGGACGTGTTGGGATTAACAACAAAAAATCCAGGGATCAAAAAACTAAAAACGATGAAGGATGCAATTGATGCTGGAATTACGTTATAAACAATTCCTGCGATAGCGATAATTCCAATAATTAGTGTGATAGCGACCATTGTGTAGCCATTGGTTGGCTCTTTTAGTACTTCTGTTTTCATTTGTATTGATGTTTTTGTGATATTAATATGATATCAAATATAGATAAAAATATGACTAGAGTGAAAATTTGAGAGAAAAAGTAAAATAAAAAGTAAAATAAAAAGAGAGGGGAGGTGTGCTGCATAAAAAAAGGAGGCTTAGCCTCCTTTTTGATGTATCGTTTTATTCTGAGTCCGATTCCTTCATGTTGTGGAAAACGTTGGTAACATCATCGTCTTCCTCAAATTTAGCCAGCAGCTTTTCGATGTCAGCCTGCTGATCGGCGTTTAGCTCTTTGGTGTCAGTTGGGATTCTTTCAAATTCGGCGCTTACAATTTCGAATTCGTTTTGCTCGAGGTATTTTTGGATATTCCCGAAGGTTTCAAATTCTCCGTAAATCTCAATATTCCCTTCTTCTGTATCCGCAAAAATTTCGTCAGCACCAAAATCGATCATCTCAAGCTCGAGCTCTTCGATATCTATACCTTCTTTAGCTTTTACTTTAAAGTGGCACTTGTGCTCGAACATGAAGGAAACGCTTCCTGAAGTTCCGAGCGAACCGTTGCATTTGTTGAAGTAACTGCGAACGTTGGCAACCGTACGGGTTGGGTTGTCTGTAGCCGTTTCAATGATCACAGCAATACCGTGAGGGCCGTAACCTTCGTAAGCAATCTCCTTGTAGTCTTCCTGCTCCTTGGTCGTTGCCTTTTTGATTGCTCGCTCAACGTTTTCTTTAGGCATGTTCGCCGCCTTCGCGTTTTGAATGAGCACTCTCAAGCGTGAGTTTGAGGTTGGATCTGGGCCACCCGTTTTTACGGCCATTACAATCTCTTTTCCAAGCTTTGTAAACGTGCGGGCCATTGTGCCCCAACGCTTCAATTTTCGTGCTTTACGATATTCAAATGCTCTTCCCATTGTGTTTACTTTGGATATTTATTCCGCTGGTGCAAATGTATTGCTCCTTTGGTAATTCCTGAAAATTTTTGACAAAAATAAGAAATAAAAAAAGCCCCGAAAATTCTTTCGAGGCTTTTTTGAGCGGAAGACGAGATTCGAACTCGCGACCCTCAGCTTGGAAGGCTGATGCTCTACCAACTGAGCTACTTCCGCGATTTTTTAGTGGGGAGAGCAGGATTCGAACCTACGAAGACATAAGTCAGCAGATTTACAGTCTGCCCCAGTTGGCCGCTTTGGTATCTCCCCAACACTAAATATTTTCAAGAACTTTTTGGAGCCGGTGGAGGGATTCGAACCCCCGACCAGCTGATTACAAATCAGCTGCTCTGGCCAACTGAGCTACACCGGCAATTT
>NZ_JTLD01000045.1 GCF_000798815.1 Alistipes sp. ZOR0009
AGAGCGGAAGACGAGATTCGAACTCGCGACCCTCAGCTTGGAAGGCTGATGCTCTACCAACTGAGCTACTTCCGCAATTTTTGGTGGGGAGAGCAGGATTCGAACCTACGAAGACATAAGTCAGCAGATTTACAGTCTGCCCCAGTTGGCCGCTTTGGTATCTCCCCAACCTACAATGAACCTCCTAATTTGCAATTAGTATGCCTAACACGTACTATTGCCAATTTCGGTGGGCAAATGTATAAATAATTTATTACACCGCAAAGGTCTATTCTGCTTTATTTATTTTTTTCTTTTAAAGCAGTTAGGCCCATTCGGTGAGCGCCCCAAAAGTACAAAATAAAAACTAAAGATTGCTCTTAATATTCAGCTAATTTAAAAAAAAGGAGGGTGCTTATCACCCTCCTCTCCTCATTACATTATGATCTACATTTTTTTTGCCTTATCCTTTGTTTTAGGCAGTAAAACTTTCAACTTGTCAATACAAAGATCCAGCGCTTCTTCAAATTTAGACGCTTGCTTTTCTACAAAAAGTTCGTTTCCTGGTATTAGTATCCGAACCTCAACCTTCTTATTTCCGGTTTCTGTATTTGCCTCCAATTTTAAATATGCCTCAATGGTGGTTATTTCATCATAGTACTTGTCTAATTTTACAAGTTTCCCTTCGACATAGTCAACAAGCTTCTTGTCGGCGTCGAACTTAATTGATTGAATTTTGATGTTCATATAAAACCTCCTAACTATTTTGAATCAGCTCTTGGATGAGCCTTTCTATAGGCATTCTGGATCTTTTCTAGCGTATTGTGCGTGTAAATCTGGGTAGTGCCAATTGATGCATGTCCCAGCATCTCTTTTATGCTAACCAAATCTGCGCCATAATCCAACAAATGCGTAGCAAACGTATGTCGAAGCACATGAGGGCTTTTTTTCCCTTTTACTCCTGCAATTTTAAGCTGCTCCTTCACTATTCGTTCAACGAGCTTAGGGTATATTTGTTCTCCCTTTGCCGTTAAAAACAGGTAAGGTTGCGCATCTGAAAAGAACTCTGTCCTTTCGCTAATATAGCATTTAATTAGGGATAATGTGCCTGGTAGTAACGGAATTTTTCGCTCTTTTCGCCCTTTTCCAAGGACTTTTAACGTTTTTTCTTCCATGCTAATATCGCCAAGCTGTAAGGCTACCAATTCGGCCCTTCGAATACCACTAGCATATAGCAACTCCACAATGAGAACATTCCGCAATTTCAAAAAATCACAGTCCTCATCAACTTCATCTAAAAAATGAATTGCTGTATTTTCGTCAATGAAAGAAGGTAGGCGTTTAGGCTGCTTGAGATGGATAACCTTCGCTGTCGGATTTTTTTTGACAGCACCAATCCGCCTTAGATAGGTGTAAAAACTGCGTATAGATGCAATTTTTCGATTAATAGAGGTCGCCATCACACCTGCTTCTGCTAAAGAAGCAACCCAACCTCGAACAAGCAGAGAGGTTACTTCCGACGGATCAAAATTAGAAGGAGTATAACCTAAAAAATCCACAAACTGTAAAATGTCCGTTTTATAGGCATTTACAGTATGTGGAGAATATCTTTTTTCCGCAAGAAGGTATTGTTCGAATCGTGCTATCATATGCCTAAGTTACCAAAAAAAATGGAAACAAGGCAAACTATTAGCAATTTCGAATATTATTCCTCAACACGTTGAAGTTGCTGAATATAGATAGCCTTTTTTACTTGCTCGCGGCGCTCTACTGATGGCTTTGTAAAGTATTGACGATTTCTCAACTCCTTCAAGATGCCAGTCTTCTCAAATTTTCTCTTAAACTTTTTAAGAGCCTTCTCAATGTTTTCTCCTTCTTTAATTGGAACGATTATCATGGTTACAGTTTTTGTTTTCGAGCTGCAAAGCTATTAAAAATCCAATTCAAAAACAAGAGTTTTCTCATCTTTAATCAATTTGAACAATCTAGATAGTCTTTTAGCTTATTTGAACACTCCGGTGTGATGATTTTATTTGTTACAAGTTCCTGGATATTAATGATCATCCCCTTCTTTGTTCGGTAGTATATTATATTCCTAGCTTGGTAAGCAGTCAAGTAAGGATGCTTTCTCAACTCCTCGTAACTAATGCTATTAATTTTTATTTTTACGATAGGCGACGGGGCCTTGAGCTGCAATCTTAACCCCTCGTACCGAGAGGAATCCACGCCAAAAACCTCTAAAAGCTGCTCATTACTTACAAAACCTCCTAACCTATCCCGATACGCAACAATACGTTTAGCAATAACAGCACCAACTCCCTTTAGCATCACAAGTTCAGCCGTATCAGCCTTATTTATATCCAAACAAACAGGCTTGTAGGCTTTTGAAAAGCGGATAGATGTATCTTTAGCAGGGAAATTAATACGGATGAATGGTTCCAATCGCAAAAACATATCTTCACTTACCACAAAAATCTTTTGAAAATCAGATTTGCACCTAAAAACACCGCCTTTAAGCCTATACCGCTCAATTACATCTGCCTGCTTACGAGTAAAACCCATTTGTTGAAAATCAGCAACAGTTGCAGTATTCGGGTCAAAATCAAATAAAATGAATTTATTGCCTCCAGAACGACTGTTGGGATACTTGCTTCTATCTGCAGTCCTGCTTTTCTGCCACTCCATTTCGATGACTTTCGACTCAAACTCATCAATTTTATGTTGCACTGGAGCAGTTAAATGCAAGGTGGGCTTTGGCCTATACAGCACCTGAAAGAGGGCTACAATCACAATCAGAGCTAAAAGAATTATAATTCCTTTCTGCTCCCATTTTGAAAAGGCCAAAAACTCTTTCAGAAATCGCCTCAACATAACGTTTTAATTAAAAAGGATAACCAATACCAATATGATACGAAATATCTCGCCTAGAAAACCCATTTGCAGGCAAAAATCGCTTCCCTTCCTCTTTTGACGGATCAAACATCCGAAAACCAGAATCTAAACGAACGATTAGATATCCCAAATTCAGACGAAGCCCAACCCCCGCGTCGGCTGCTAGCTGCTTATAGAAGGAGTCTATATGAAAAACAACGTATTTAGAAGCATCTTCACCCAACTTATTTCGAGGCAAAAACCAAATATTTCCCACGTCGGCAAAAAGAGCGCCTTCGAAGGACCAAAAAAGCTTATAGCGGTATTCTACATTACCTTCTATCTTAAAATCACCGATTTGGAATAACCTATTTTTATCATCATTTTCGGGCAATGCTCCTGGACCAAGTGTTCGTACCTGCCAACCTCTCATGCTATTGGCACCACCTACGTAAAAATAACGTTCGTAAGGAAGTGCTGTTGCATTACCATAAGGGAATGCCGCCCCTATTTGAATCCTATAAACCAACCGATTCTTTGAATCTAACCGAGCATTATATACTGTCGTAAAATCAACAGAAAAAAACTGAGAATAAGGCATTCCCCAAATTAGGTAAGATTCAGAACCATCCGTCAACTTTCCCTTCTTTAGCCCAGAGTTAAAAAGACTCACAACATTTCCTGCAAGTTCAGCATTTAATGTAGCATAATAATAGCTACCTAATCCGCTTATTTTTTGATTATTATATGTAATAGAAAATTTTCCAGAGGAAATAAAATGGTCAGAAAAAGCAGTTCGTAAAAGCAGCTGATCTTTTAAATAATCGTACAACTTATCATCGTTATACATCTTAATGATATTAAGATTGATAGGACTATACGAAACGGAAACATTTTGGTTCATCATCCAGTTATATCCGAAACCAAAGTTTAGCAAATTTCGAGTATAAATCGTTCGACTCTGGTAGTTATATCCAACCGAAAATTGGGTTCTTGGTGCATTCGTTTTAAACAGCTTGCTAATATTAAAGGGCATCAAAAATCGAGGAATATTTATCGATGCACTCACCCCCAACTCCGTAGATTGACTCAGTTCTGTAGCAGTACTTCCATCTATGCGCCGCGAAAAAGGGATGGAGCCATTAAGGTTAATATTAAAAAGTTCGGCCCCTTTAAACAAATTGCGATGCATGTACCCTAGATTCCCTTCAAGCCCCCAATAGTCTGAAGATAGATACATTTCACCTTCGAGCTTATAGCCTTGGCTAGGCATTGGAGAGAGGTAAATATTACAAGCCAACTCCTTCGGTTGTACAAATGTTACTAGAGCAGTATCCATTTCTGCTTTTCGACTATTTTCAACGGAACTAAACTGGATGTCTGTGGTTCTAAATATTTTAAGATCCGAAAAGTTGTCATCTGTTTCGCTTCGTGCTTTTTGGCTGTAAAAATCACCAGGTCTGATTTTAAGAGCACGTAGAACTAAATTTGGGGTCACATTTCTTGGCCCATTGCTCCAAATGCTAACCCCGTCAACTCTATTCTCTACAAAACTATTCAGATAGCTTTTATTTGTCAAAGCCTCAACTCTATCATAGTTCGTAAATACATTAACTTCCTTGATGGTATACTTTTCGTGCACCTGCTCGCGAGTTGAATCTGCAATTGTGCTGTACACCATTGGATTTTTCACGATTTGAGTAATACTCACTTCCCTATTTCCAACGGTAGAATCGGCTTCGTAAACTACGTAGGTTTTATTGAAGAAGAAGTATCCTTTATTTCTTAGCAACAAGGCAACCCGCTCGCGTTCCTTCTCCAGCATGTCCGTATCAAAGATCATCTTCGCATGCAAAAATGATGATAGGGAGTCCTTTTTTATGATTTGGGATAACGAAGAATCGCCAACTACCTGCATCTTCTTAATTCGATATGGACGGTTTGTTTTTACATCCACAAAAACACTGGCCTTTGCTCCTTCAAACACAACAGTGTCTTTTACAACAGCATTATAATACCCTTTTGATTTTAAATATAGGCGTACGCTGTTCACAGATGTTTCATAAAGAGTAGAATCAAAAATAACAGGAGCTTCGCCCAACTTTTGAAAAGTTTTGTTGAACCAACGCTTTAGCCGCGTATTGCCGGTGCTATCCGACATGCTATAAATCCAAGTAGAGAAAGGGATTCCCACAAACTTTTTGATTGGCTTTTGCTGCAAAACTCCCTCAACTGCACTTTTGCTCACTTTTTTGTTATCGATATTCACCTTCACCCTCGAAAGCAGGTACTCCCCCTTTGGCACAAACTTAGTCGAAGAGCAGCTGGCTAGTAAGGCTATGAGCAAAATAGTATAAAGATAGTTTTTCACAAGCACACAATTTCTTTATAACAAAAATAATGGGATAGAATTAAAAACCAACCATAAGAAAAGAAAAATGCTCGATTCACATCGAGCACTTTCAACCTCTAAACACCATTGCTACATTTAGTAGCGAAGTTAACCACTTATCTATTAGCCTGTAGAGTTGAGAAACAACATCTACAAAGTTTAACTGGGCATTACGCTTAATTAAACCTGCGACAAAAATACAATTTTATTTGAATTCTTTGCTTTTTTCAAAAAAAAAGTCCAATCAGAAGAAAAGATTTGCACTCAGCAGAGACTACTAAGAATCAAACATTTGCTATCGTGTAACCTTTCGAAAGCATTCCAAACTCTGCAAATAATCAAGATTATTATAACTTTACCTCAAAAATCAGGAATGACAAAGAAGGAAATTGCCGATATTAGACGATTGTCTCAGAAAAAACAGCGAGTTGAGCAGGGTGTTTTTGTTGCGGAAGGAACTAAGGCCATTAAAGAAATCATGCTAGCAGGCCTTTCTGCAAAAAAAATGTTCATCACCTCGCAAAGCCTAGCTAAAGAATTTCCGAGAATCGCATTTAAAGAGGTTATTTCTGAGGAAGAGATGAAAAAAATCTCATTCCTTCAAACACCATCTAGCAGCCTTGCCCTATTTAATATACCTCAGATGCCCACTCTGGCTAAACTTCCTGAGAAAGAACTCACTCTAATACTAGATGGCATTCAAGATCCAGGCAACCTAGGAACCATTATAAGATTAGCTGATTGGTTTGGCATCAACACCATTATTTGCAGCGAGGCAAGCGCAGACTGCTATAACCCCAAGGTAGTACAAGCCACAATGGGGGCTATCGCCAGAATTAATATCATTTATAGAGATTTAGTAAGCCTTTTGAGGGATGCTCAGCAACGCTCTATTCCAATTTACGGCACCTTTATGGAAGGAGAAAACATATATAGTTCAGCCCTATCGCCCTCTGGCGCCCTAGTTATGGGAAACGAAGGATCTGGAATATCCCCTGAAATAGAGGCATTAGTATCCCATAAAGTAACCATTCCATCGTTCAAAAAAGAAAATGTGGAATCGCTAAATGTTGCGATTGCCACATCAATATGCTGCTCGGAGTTTCGGCGCAGGGGACTTTCTATTTAGCCCAAGTTACAAACGCTTCTGCGACACGTTCTCCGTCTATTGCGGCAGATACTATACCACCTGCATAACCAGCACCTTCGGCACATGGAAACAGACCGCTGATCTGAGGGTGCTGCAATGTCGATGGATCACGAGGAATTCTTACTGGCGAGGATGTTCGAGATTCAACCCCAAGAATAAGAGCCTCACTTGTTACAAAGCCTTTCATTTTATTATCAAAAGCCTTAAATCCTTCCTGTAGCCTTTGCCCAATCCCCCAAGGCAACCACTTATGCATGTCCGACGAGGTTACACCAGGATGGTAGGATGTTTTTACTAATTCTGATGATGTTTTCCCTTGAACAAAATCGGACAACCGCTGAGCTGGAGATACAACCCCATTCCCGCCTTTTTCAAATGCCATTTTTTCCAAATCCATCTGCATTTGCAATCCTGCTAATGGGCCATACTGGGCATATTCGGCAAAATCTTCTACCCGAATTTCGACAACAATACCTGAGTTAGCAAATTTAGAATTACGTAAAGAGGGAGACATTCCATTAACAACAACCTCATTACGATTTGTGGCAGCTGGAACTATAAATCCGCCTGGGCACATACAAAAAGAGTAAACACCTCGGCCAGCAACCTGCTGCACTATGCTATATGCAGCGGCAGGTAAGTACTCTCCCCTCGCTGGCATGTGATACTGAATTGAATCAATCAGCTCCTGCTGGTGCTCCACTCGAACCCCCATAGCAAAAGATTTAGGCTCAAGCAGAATACCTTTGCGATGAAGTAGCTCATAAATATCTCTAGCAGAGTGCCCCGTAGCAAGAATAACCGCTTTCCCTAAGACGGTCTCTCCTCCTGCTGTTTTTACCCCTTTAATGGTACCATCTTTAACAATTACATCGTTTACACGCACCCCAAAATGAACCTGACCGCCTGCATTAAGAATTGTATTTCGGATGTTTGCAATTATTCGTGGTAGAACATTGGTTCCAATGTGAGGATGGGCATCCTCCAATATATTTTCGTCAGCGCCATGAAAACACAAAGTTTCTAGCGCCTTTCTATAATCACCTCTTTTTTTAGAACGGGTATACAGCTTCCCATCAGAGAATGTACCTGCTCCGCCTTCTCCAAAGGAGTAGTTAGAGTCTACATTTATAGGCTGATTCCTATTTAACTGGGCTACATCTCTTTTTCTGTTCGAGACATCATTACCCCGCTCTAGCACAATTGGCTTAAAGCCTAGCTCAATCAGACGCAATGCTGCAAATAGTCCAGCAGGTCCTGATCCTACAATAACAACCTCATCCTTATGCGAGACATCAGGATAATCAAACTTATATGAAAACGTTTCAGGAATTACCTCATCGACATACACCTGTACTCCCATGTTAACCTTTACCGCTTTTCCTCGAGCATCTATAGAGCGCCTAACCACTCGTACAAAGGCTATATTATGAGGATCGACATTAAGGGTTTTCGCAATTATTGGCAGGTAGTACTGCTTATCAGACGCCTGTTTAGGTGTAAGGATAAGATTCAATTCTTGTGGCATTGCTATAGATTTTGCAACAAAGGTAGAAAACTATTCGAAATGGAAGGAAAGTATAATCATGTCAGAAACAACGCCATTTATTGTTCTGGGGAAATATTCGTAGCCTTCCGATTTTCTGCTCGAAAGGACGTTGAAGAAACCTCTTGAGTATTTTAACTCGGTGGAAAATTTGAAGTACGGAAGATAGAAATCAACCCCAACGCCTAATTCCATATAAACATCCAGCGGATTAAAGGCAACGTAAACGCCTTCGCTAAACTTTTTCTTTGCGGCCAAATCGTACCGAGGGTTAATGCCACCTACCAGGTAAGGCTTGGAGTTGCTATGCCGCTTAGCACTATACTTAACCAGCAACGGAAACTCAATCATCGATGACTCTATCTTCATTTGATGATAAAGCGAATCTAAGTTCTTTTTCTCAACTCTAATTTCGTAAAACGACAATGTACGCTGCCCAAAAGCCATTCCAGGAAGAAAACGGAGGGATAGGTTTTCCTTTATTCTCAATTCGGCAATAATGTTTACATTAAATCCGGGTGTAATGCTCGAAACATCGGACCAAAGCAGAACGTTCTTCCCGTTTTCGTCTTGAACTACGATTTGGTTGTTCTTAACCTCGGCATCCATAAAATTTATCCCCATAGAGAATCCGAAGTGAAGCGGACGTCCCAAATCATAGCCGGGGTTTATAAGAGGCCTATCCTTCCTTAGCTGCCCCCACGATGGGACAGCAAGCAAAGCAAGAAAAAGCGTAGCAAGAACGAATAATCCTATCCCTTTCATCCTATTCCTTCGTTATTTTTCGCCAATGTAGATATTGGCAACGCCTAAAGTTAAAGGAATTATTCGGGTATTCGTAAAGCCTGCCTCTTTTAGTAAATCGGTAAATTTTTCACCGCTTGGGAAGGCTTCCACCGATTCTGGCAAGTAGGTATATGCAGATCTATCTTTCGAAAAAAGACGACCAATTCCTGGTAGTATTTTAAAGAAGTAGAACTTATACAGCTGCTTAATTGGGAACTTAGTGGGCATTGCAAATTCCAGAACGGCAATTCCGCCTCCCGCTTTCAAAACACGATGCATCTCGGTTAAGCCTAAGAGCGGATTTTCAAAGTTTCGCACCCCAAAAGCAACAGTTGCAAAGTCAAACGTGTTGCTGTCAAACTGAATATTTTCCGAGTCCCCTTCTTTAAGAAAAATGACGTTGTCCAAGCTTTTTGCCTTCACCTTTTCAACTCCAACCTCCACCATCTTAACGGAAATATCTAGTCCTACAATATTTTGAGGACGCAGCTTTGCCAAAGCAATCGCCAAATCTCCAGTTCCTGTGGCAATGTCAAGAATTCGTAAAGGGCTATACTTACCAACCTCTTTAACCAGCTTCCTGCGCCAAATCTTATCAATACCTAACGACAAGAAGTGGTTGAGAAAATCGTACTTAGGTGCAATATTATCGAACATGTTTGCCACTTGTTCCTTTTTGGAACCATGGGTTTCGCCATAAGGCTTTACAATTTTTTTAGATGCCATCTCCTTAAGATTATTCTGGAATGCAAAGGAAACCTTCTTTTTTAAATCGACAATGAATCCATAAGAATGATCGTCAATTCTTAGCTCGCCTTTAGTTACATGACCAAGTAAAGTAACCGGAATGCCGGCATCCTTTATGTAATCCACAAAATCGCTTTCCAGCTCGGGGGAGACGGCCATTACAGCCTGCCCCATCTCTTCCTTCAGCAAGAAGCTGGCAAAAGAAAGCTCGTCATCTCCAGTTATGTCGAAGCCCAGGTTATGACATTCGGACATGGAATACAGGGCCAAGAACAAGCCCCCTCGATGAATCGGAGTTATGGCATTCACAAAGCCTGATTTCACAAAATCCTTTATGAGCGATTTTAACCGAATCAGGCTACCATCCGTATCAAGGTCCGGCTGGGCGCTACGGTTAGCAGCAAGCAAATTAACTTTGTATATAAGATCTCCCTTCGATTTAAAGCCTCCCATCACCGGGCTAACGTTAGCCTCTATTTTGGACACCAGCCCAACACCTACCGCTACATTCAGCGACAGGTTTTCAGCCGTTTCAAATTCCACCTTACACGCTATCGAAAGCATCTCTAAGGTGCGCCTTATATCCTGCAGCAGCACCATCGACTGAGGGGATGCTCCTTCGCCCTCCACCACCTTCAGCACGGCCAAAGATGGTTTTGCACCATAAATTTCATGGTTTAGCACCATTCGTAACATGCATTCCGATGCCGGATACTCGTGCTCTCCCGGAACATACGACTCCAAAGAGGCCAAATAGCGCCCCTTCCCCTCTATCGAGATGTAGGTTATTCCATGAATGCTTTCGGTGTTCGTATTGTGAAGGCCGGTGCTGCCATCAAAAAAGTGCTTCAGCAGCGAGTGCGAAAACAGGCCCGCATCAGCAAAAATATCTTGAATGCTTTGGTATTCGGCATCCCCATTCTTTTTCTCCATAAAAGAAGAGATATCGGAGGGAATACTTTCAAATTCCTTGTACTGCTTTGCCTTCAAGATCACCTCACCAATAAGTAACGATGAAATAGAAACAGAAGATCCATCTATCTTGACTATAGAATGGCCCGATTCTCCAACCAAGTCTGCAAACTGAACGGCCTTAAAACCCTTAAAAAGATTACTATCGGACGCTACATTTGGGGTAGATACAATAAAAATAAACGAGCGGGCGGATAGGTTAACTTCGAACACATCCGCATTAACGCTAGCCCTGTAGCCAAACTGGTTGGCCAACGAAAGCACAACCCCGTAGTCGGACGAGCGCCGAGCGGCCTCCACGTAAACCTGCTCTCCCCTACTCCTTAGCTCCTGAATTCTAGCATGCAGCTCGTACTCTTCGAGAATCCCGCCCTCCACATTCACAGCAAATGCAGAATAGTGCGGCTGATCCAAATAAATCCGAGATTGCCTATCAGCAGAAATATCCATCGAAAAAAGCACGGAGCTCGAGGCGTCTTTCACAAACCGAACGCAGGACGAAAGCACCGGAACTCCACTGGTAGCATAAAGCTGGCTGCAGCGCCTCATGGAGGTATCGAGGAAAGGAGCCTGTTCCGAGGTTCGAGGAATGACATTTAAGAGCAGCGATGCCGCTGGAGTTGCATTTCTAACCAAAAGAGAGCTGAAGTTTTCTCCGATAGCGCTACTTACATCCACATTTATTTCGCCAACTGCTTCCGAAAATGACTTTGAGATACAACAGGAGAATAAATTCAAAAGAACTTTCCTCTGGTGGCTTGTTAGCAAAGCGAAGGAGTCCACTTGCTTTTCGAGGTATAGGTTCTGCTGCATTATCGTCTCTCGAACCTCCAATCGACCATCCATCTGCATAATAGAGTGTTAAAACTCAAATATAATATTTTAGTTAAAGTAAACCGCGCGCTACCTTAAATAATATTTCAGTTTTAACGTTACCCCCAAAACCTCTCAACCTAGACGTTTTATTAAATACTTTTCTTTTTTAGCCCATATTAAAATAATAAGAAAACCTTTTTCGTACTTTTATCGCCAAACAGCCACAGCTAAAATTTCTACCAAATGAAAAAAATTGCACTTATAACAGGTGCTACATCTGGAATTGGTCGGGCTACCGCCCTTCTTCTCGCTGAAAACGGATACAGCCTAATACTCACCGGACGCCGCATCGAACTTCTTGACAACCTAAAAAAGGAGATAGAGGTAAAGTACAAGGCAGACGTACTACCGCTTGCTTTTGATATCCAAGATAAGGCTCAGGTTGACTCTGCCATCAACAACCTACACGAACGATGGAGAAAGATTGATGTGCTCATCAACAACGCAGGTCTTGCTGCAGGCTTAAGCCACGTACAGGATGGGTTGGAAGACGATTGGGAAAGGATGATCGACACCAACATCAAGGGGCTTCTTTACATTACCAGACGAGTTGCACCAATGATGGCCGAGAGAAAATCGGGACACATCATCAACATCGGATCGATAGCCGGCACCGAAGTTTACGAAAATGGGAATGTGTACTGCGCCACCAAGCATGCCGTTGACGCCCTTTCGAAAGCGATGCGCGTAGATCTTCTAAAGGAAAACGTGAAGGTTTCGCAGGTACGCCCAGGAATGGTCGAAACCGAATTCTCGCTAGTTCGCTACCACGGCGACGAGGAGAAGGCCAAAAAGGTTTACGATGGCGTTACGCCGCTCTTTGCCGAAGATATTGCCCAAACCATTCTCTTCGTACTAACGCGCCCAGCTCACGTAAACATTAACGACATCGTTGTAACGCCCACACAGCAGGCCAACGCCTACTACGTTACCCGAAACCTTTAGTCGAGTATAATATAAGAAAGAGGCTGTCCAAAAAGTATTGGACAGCCTCTTTTTATATGCTCCTTCTGCTTTTGGCTACGATAAGCGGCAAGCTACCTGCCCTACCGAGATGCCGTGCGCCTACTTTTTGGTAAAAACCTCATAAAACTTCTCGAACTGGCTGTTGGTTCCCAGCATAAACAGCTTCCCATCGCGCTCGAGCTCGCGGTCGAGCAGCGGATTTATCAAAATCTCGCCTTCGGCAGTCTTGTAGCCAATAATGCTAACCCCGGTAATGCGCCGCACATGCAAGTCATGTATTGGCTTGCCGATAGTTTCGTCGGGGAAGATGGAGCAGAGCACCTCCTTGTAGTTTTCGGGAGCGCCGTCCTTAAACGAGAGCATCCGCCAAAACTCCGTTACATCGGGCTTTAGCACCATATGCGCCATCATATTCCCCCCAATCTCCTCGGGGCGGATTACCGAATCGGCTCCTGCCCGAAGCATCTTACCGTAGGAGTTCTCCTGCGAGGCTCGGCACACCACATGAATTTGGGGATTTAGCCCTTTTGCCGTTAAGATGACAAATACGTTGTCGGCATCGGAAGGTAGCGTGCAAATAATTGCCCTTGCATGCTCTATACCGGCATCGAGCAAGGTTTTCTCGTCGGTAGCATCGCCAGACACCACAACCAGATTCTCGGACCGAGGAGCCTTGTCGCCCCCCTTCCTATCTACAATTACAATTTTAGAATCGGCAGCTAGCAGCTCGTGGCAGGCCGCTTTACCTGTCCTTCCCAATCCACAAATAATCACATGCTCCTTCATTTTCTTAATTTTTCGACGAATATACTTTTCCGCAAAGTAGCGGCGAGCCTCCCCCTCCACAAACGAGTGGCTGATGAGCGTAATCGAGTAGGCGAATATACCGAGTGTTGTGAGGATCAGGACGGCTGTAAATAGGCGCCCAACCTCCGAAAGCGGATGCACCTCGCCAAACCCAACCGTACCAATGGTAATAATGGTCATGTAAAGCGCATCCAGTAACCGATAATTCTCTAAGTAAACATACCCCGCAGTACCTATGGCTATGATGCTAGCAATAAGTAGTATTGGGTGATGTATTTTTGTAACCCTAAAAAAGTTTAGCATACGATACCTATCAATTGACTACCTAAAGTTAGCAAAATAGTTGTATCCCGAATCCCCGTAAACGGATAAGGTCGGAAAATAAAATAGCCTCCCGCCATTTTACTCCCGACCTCAACCCACCCCCGATGCACGTCGAACATCGCTGGTGGTTTGATACTCACATTAAATTAAGTGGCGCTCCACGGGTAGATGGAGGCCGGCACCGCTCGGGTTGCCCCAAGGCAATGCTCCATATATTTGTGTCTCTATGGCCTTACTTTTTCCCCTTTTTCTGGGAGGTGGTGGCGCGCTGCCTCATGGTTACCCGATACTCCGCAATTGTTTTGTTGATCTCGTTAGCCAGGGCGGTGCAGTCGGCGCTATCCTTAAACTCGATTTGGAAGTTAACGTAGCGGAACAGCTTGTCGATGGCAACGCCTAGCTCGCGCGCAGCCTCCCTCGAGGTGATGCTGCCGCCGGGCTTATCGGCCGCCTCGCGCTGGGCATCGTGCAGCTTGTAGCTGGCCTGCCCCTCGCGGATCTCGTCTATCCACCCCTGCGCGCTGATGGTGGTAAGAGCCTGCTTTAGGGTTGGCTGTGCCTCGATCTGCGCCAAGAAGAGGTCTACCAGCTTGGTCTCCTCCTTGTTGCCCCGGTAGTTCATATTCCAACCAATGGCCCTAAGGGCGTTTACCACCTCCTGTCCGGCGGCGGCCCACACGGGGTCCTTGCGCTTAGAGCAGCTCAGCGCGTAGCCTTCGAGGTTCGAGATGCCGCCGTCGCGCAGGTCGTCGCCCTCGTGCATCAGCTTGGTGATAGCCACCAAGCTCAGCTTTTCTAAGGCCTTGCCGAATATTTGATTTTTGGTGTTGGCATCGTCGATAAGGGATTTCATATCGGCGTCCTTCTCGCCATAAGGATTAGCTTTAGCTAGTACTTTGTCGGCAAATGCGCCCTTTTCGTTAATGCGCATTTCCTGAAATAGGGATGGCTCAATCATACGTTAGAATTGTTAATGTTAGCACTATAAAGCTAAATAATTTTTCAATTCGCGATACCCGAAAGCGTGATTTTTTTTAACTTTTTATACATTTTTTCACAAACACACCCTTGGCGTCACCCTACCCGATGTCCGGGAGGCTTGCAGCCCTCCATGCAAGAGGTAAAAAAACATTTTTAGCTCCTGCATGGGGCCATTCAAGGGCTAAACGCCCATTTTTGGTGCTTGCATGGGCACCTTCAAGGACTAAAAAACTTTTTTTGGTGCTTGCAGCTACCCCTGCAAGGGCTAAAAACGGATTGGGAGGGGTTGCAGCCGTGGCTGCGAGGGGATGGAAAGAGGGACGGGTTATAAAAAACCCTCCCCAGCAGCACGTCGCTACTAGGGAGGGGGTACTATTGAATACGACAATTCTTTTATAATTCTACGATTTGGCTAGGAGCTAAAGACCTACTGCCTTCCATACTTTATTTACATACCATTCAGCTTCTTCGTGTGAGGTAAATAAGTATAAAGCATCGCTAAATGGCATTGCGACTACAGTCTTAAACGGTAGCTTCTCAATCAGGTTCCAAGTATCGCTGCTAACATTATATTCGTACAAGTTGTCCGAACCTCGAGCAATGGCGTAAATACGATTTTTGAACGAAAAAGAAGCTACAAATTCAGATTCAGGCAGATCTTTAAGCTGCCTCCACTCCTTTGTTACAAAATCATACTTCCAAAAATCTTTTGTATACTCTGTTTTAAAATTACTAAACAAAGGGATGTAATAACCACCACCTATGTATGCCTGACTCCCTATTGTAAAGTTAACAACATTTCCAGCTCCGAACCGTTTAGGATTAGACGTTTCTAGGCTAAAGGTTTTCGATCCTTCATCGAACTTGTAAATATGCACCCCTTTATCATAACAATTCCCAGCATACATTGCTACGTAAGGGCACTTATTCATCAAAAAGCCATAGCATCCCAATGAATGGGAATTGATATAATCATCAATCCCGCTAGGTGAAAATTCTGCATACTGCTTTGTTGTGGCATTGTAGGTGTAAAAAGAAGTGTATGCATCAAACCCAAAATAGGTGCCTTTAAAAAACATAAATCCATTGGAGAGCGGCACTGTCTTCATATTCTCAACTTGGTGTGTCCGATCTTTAATTATGCCATCTAATACCAACTCTTTTGTCCATTCATTATTTTGAGAGGAAAAACTCCACATATCAGAGTTAGCATCATTAACGTCTTTTCTTAAAGAAGCATTAGGATTGTACCCTAGCATTATGTAGCACCGTCCATTGTACATTATCGAAGCAGGACGATTAGTTGTTTTACCAGGAAATCGCCCAGCAAAAATCCAAGAAGATTTTGCATACTTCGAACTTTTCCCATAGTGAATCCCTTTTTCACTTTTGCAATACGGCCTCACCATAACCGTATCATAACAATTGAGGCTAGACATATCGCAGGTTATTACACCTTTGCTATCTAGAATGCCAACAATTCGCTTTGCATCAATAGTTGGATTGGGTGTCTTATCGTAGCATATTCCATACTCTGCGCCTCTAATCCCTCCAGATTCATTAAGAGAAATGCGAACCATAAAACTGTTCTTCTGATTAACTATAGTATCAACTGCCGTGAGACTACCAAACACCGGAGTCACATTAAAATTTGTAGTGGTAAACTGCTTTTCGGGGCTATATATCCTATTTCCTTTTTGATCAGTATAGAACACTTTGAAGTAGTACTTGGTATTGGCGTATAACTGGGATACAAAAAAACTAAAATTTTTGCCCTCTGTTTTCTCGTCGGAATAAACAGTACCATTTGCCTCTGTCACATTAGGCTGCTCACCTACGACCACACCCTTAACCTTACCCTCAACCTTAGCCGCTCCAAAAATGTAGGCAGATGAATTGCTTATGTCTGAGACTTTAATGGAATCAAAAGTTCCCAAATCCTCCTCTTTCTCGCATGAAGCAAGGATCGCCAAAAAAAGGAACAAACCACAAAAATATTTTTTCATAGATTACTATTTAAATGATGCTGCAAAATTTGTAAAAATTATTCACCTAGAAGTAGGCTTAACCGTCCTGTTTCTAAGTTCAACACGCATCTTTGGGTTATAAATCATTAACAATAAAAAACGCAGAGATATCGCCTTACTCTTTCATCCCAAAAAAGCTTAGCACCCTACACAAACTTGGCGTTAACAACCTGCCGCCAAATGAAGAACATCAAGAGCTATTCATCATCCCAACTCCCTGCCACCGCCCTCATTCAGATTCTACCTGCACAGACTCCCTTGCTTTTGGCTGCCCCCCTCCCACTATCCGTACAGACTCTGGGGTACGCCCAACTAGAATAGAAGCGATGCTGGGCTATAAAAGCAAAAGCAGCCCATGGTGCAGGCTGCTTTTAGTCTAAGTGGTTAATCTAACAAAAGACGACCTAAGGTCTTTCTAAAACTTATTACAAGTGATGGTGTTTTGAAGTTGAATTCCAAAAACCGAAGCGCAGTGCGCTTCAACTTTTGAATTCGTGCTCTCTTAAATTTGCACTACAAATATAGCCCAATTTTGGTTCCTTTTTTAAACAACGGCACCACCGCATCCAAAATCAGCAGGCAATATAAAGCCTACACGCATAAAACCCTGTACAGAGCGCATATACGCCATGCAAACCATTGCACTAGCAGCGCACCCATCCCTCTATTTTTGTGAAAACGCCGCAGGGCGCTGCCCGCTTCCTTAAATTATAGGCGGTGGCGCTTAATGGTACTTTCGCCATAAATTACTAATTTCGAATAAACTCTATCGGATTGAGAAAACCGCTAAGGTTTTGGTAGGCGCCTCGACCTCCCCCTACGGGGAGATTTCGTGAAAAGCGCATCCACCCCAATAATATTAAACGAAAAAGATGGTTGTAAAATCGCGCATGGCCGCAAGCAAGCCCAAGCCACAAAACCTGAAGTACTACCTAATATACAAGCCCTACGGCATGATGTCGCAGTTTAGCAAGGAGGGAGACAAGCCGACGCTGGCAGACCTCGGCTTTGCATTTCCGAAGGATGTTTACCCCGTAGGACGCCTGGACCACGATAGCGAGGGGCTGCTGCTGCTTACCAACGATAAAACCCTAAACCATCACCTCCTAAACCCTAAAAATCACTACCAAAAGACCTACTGGGTGCAGGTGGATAGAGAAATTACGGACAGCGCCGTGGGGGAGCTGGCAAAAGGGGTCGTTATTAAGCTGGACAAGGCATACCTTACGCAACCTTGCACTGTCCGGAAGATTGAAATGCCCAACAGCCTGCCCGAAAGAGTCCCACCCGTTCGCTTTAGGCTTAACGTACCCACCAGCTGGATTGAGATAGTGCTTACCGAAGGAAAAAACAGGCAGGTTCGGAAGATGACGGCAGCCGTTGGCTTCCCCACCCTTCGGCTAGTTAGATGCGCCATAGGGAGCCTGAAGATCGGTGCGCTTGCCCCTGGCGATGTTCGGGAGCTGACGGACAAGGAGGTGCAAAACCTAAAAAAAGGGTAGGTAAAAGCGGATGCCAACCGTTGGGATAACTGTTAATATCATCGAATAAAGGCTAACAAAAGAGTTCGGGCGCAAAAGTTTTCCGCAAATTCTGTGTCTGACTAACTATAAAGACGCAAAATACAACTCAAAATACAGCTTTAAATATGAGAGCGATAGCAATACTTGGAAAGGCATCCATGCTCCTACTAGCATCTGGCATCCTACTTACAGGATGCTCTGGTAACAGTAAAAACGCCAAAGGTAAAGACCGAAAAAAGGACCCTTTAGAGGTTAACGCCATCATTGTAAAGGAATCGTCATTAGAGAATGATGTAACGGTAAATGGCTCCCTGATGCCCAACGAGCAGGTTGACCTAAAGGCCGAAGCGCAAGGTAAAATCATCTCGCTAAACCTACAGGAAGGTGCGGCTGTAAGTAAGGGCGCCCTACTTGCCAAGCTTAACGACTCCGACCTTCAGGCAACCCTAAAAAGGCTAAAGGTGCAGGAGACCCAAGCCAACTTGGACGAGAGGCGCAAAAGAGAGCTTTTGGCAATTAATGGGATTAGCCAGCAAGATTACGAGCAGGCTAAAACATCGCTCGAATCTATCAGAGCCGATATCCAAATGACCAACGCCCAAATTGCAAAAACCGAAATCAGGGCTCCGTTTAACGGAACCGTAGGCTTGCGCTCGGTAAGCCTTGGCGCATTTGTAAACCAAACAAGCGTTATCGCAAAGCTAATTCAGACCAATCCGCTTAAAATCGAATTTAACCTACCCGAACGCTACGCCATGGTTGTCAAAAAAGGGGCAACCATCGCATTTACTGTAGAGGGAGATAACGTGGATTATAGCGCTAAGATTTATGCGATAGAGCCAGATATAGATCCGCTATCGCGCACCGTAAAAATTAGGGGCTACGCTTCGAATGCCAAAAATAACCTGATACCCGGCTCGTACATCAAGGTGAACGTACCGCTGCATGGCGGCGCCACCAAGCTCCTACCTGCCGAAACCATTGTTCCGCTGCTAGGCTCGCAAAATGTCTATCTGGCTAAAGGCGGAAAGGCGGTGCTGACAACAATCAAGACCGGCTTTAGAACCGGCACCCAGGTAGAAATCATAAATGGAATTTCGGTTGGAGATACCGTTATCACCACAGGTCTTATGATGCTAAAGAACGAGATGCCTATTAAGGTAACAACCGTAGAATAGCACATCCAACTTAGAATCAACTACAGAAAAAGATTGAACAATGAGCCTTTACGCAACCAGTATAAAACGACCTGTGCTTACGATGGTGTACTCCATTATCATCGTACTGTTCGGGTTCGTGGGCTTTTCCTACTTAGGAGTAAGAGAGTATCCTAGCATCGACCCTCCGGTGGTTACCGTAAGTACGAGCTACACGGGGGCAAATGCCGATGTTATAGAAGCCCAAATTACAGAACCTCTCGAAGCATCCATCAACGGTATCCAAGGTATTAAATCGCTCACCTCCTCCTCTTCGGACGGAAGAAGCCGTATCACCGTAGAGTTTGAGCTTGGCAAGGATATGGAAAGCGCCACCAACGATGTGCGCGACCGAGTTTCGCAGGCCATTCGCCTCCTGCCAAAGGATGTCGATCCGCCCGTTGTATCTAAGGCAGATGCCGACTCCGACCCTGTTCTTGCTTTTAGCATCCAAAGCAGCAAGCGCGACCTGCTGTACATTTCGGACATGGCCAACAATGTTGTGAAGGAAAGGCTTCAAACCATAAACGGAGTAAGCCAGGTTGCCATTTGGGGTGAAAAGAAGTATGCGATGAAGATCGATCTAGATCCAATCAAGATGGCCGCCTACAAAATTACCCCCAGCGATATCCGTACAGCCCTTTCGCGCGAAAACGTGGAGCTGCCAGCCGGTAGAGTTGAAGGCTACAACGTTGAACTTAGCATTCGTACCCTTGGTAGGCTTTCAACCGTTGATGAATTTAACAACCTAAACATTAAGGATGTTGGTGGTACAATCATCAAGCTAAAGGATGTTGGAACCGCAAGCCTTAAGCCCGAAAACGAAAGATCAATCAATAGAGGGAAGGGGTTAATCCCCCAGGTAGCCATTGCGCTTATTCCCCAGCCTGGCTCTAACCAAGTTCAGATTGCCGATGACGCCTACAAACGCATAGAGCAGCTAAAGAAAGAGCTTCCAAAGGATATCATGATCAATACCGTTTGGGATGTTACCCAAAACATTAGAAAAGCAATTACCGAGGTGCAGGAAACCATCCTCCTAGCCTTTATACTTGTGGTAATCGTAATCTTCTTCTTCCTACGCAGCTGGAGAACTACGCTTATCCCCATTATCGCAATTCCGATATCCCTTATTGGAAGCTTTTTTGTGATGTATCTGGCAGGGTTCTCCATCAACGTGCTTACCATGCTTGGTATCGTACTTACAACCGGATTGGTGGTAGACGATGCAATTGTGGTTCTTGAAAATATCTTTAAGAAAATTGAGCATGGCGAAAATCCGTACAAGGCAAGCGTCGAGGGGACAAAGGAGATTTTCTTTGCCGTAATATCAACAACCATTACTCTTATCGCGGTATTCTTCCCCATTATCTTCCTCGAAGGAGCAACCGGCCGACTATTCCGCGAATTTGGGATTGTGGTGGCTGCAGCTATTCTGATATCCACCTTCGTATCGCTTACGCTTACGCCTATGATGTGCGCTCGCCTTTTGAAGGCAGATAAAAAGGAGAGTAGATTTTATACCATATCGGAAAACTTCTTCAACTGGCTAAGCGATGGCTACCATCGTCAGCTAACAAAGTTCATCAAATACAGATGGATATCTATTGCCATAATGCTATTCTCGTTGATAATTATATTCCTTATTGGGAAAAACTTACCATCGGAATTAGCTCCATTGGAAGATAAAAGTCGCCTATCCGTTATGGCAACAGCGCCAGAAGGAACCGGCTTTGAGAAAATGGATAGCTACATTCTCAATATCGCCAAAACTGTTGACACCATCCCCGAAGTGGAAAGCGTAATTGCCTTAACGTCTTTCGGCGGCGGCGGTGGCGGTATCAACAACGGCTTTGTTAGGGTTTCGTTATCGCCTAAAACCGAACGAAACAGGAGCCAGCAGGAAATAGCAGATCAGCTATCGGCCATTACTAAAAAGAATAATTTCGCCAAGGCGTTCGTCACCCAAGAGCAAACCATAAATATTGGCCGAGGTGGAGGTATGCCGGTTAGCTTTGTAATCCAAGCGCCCAGCTTCGAAAAGTTAAAGGAGATTTTACCTAAATTTTTGGAGAAAGCACAAGCTAGCCCAATATTTCAGGTGGTGGATGTCGACCTAAAATTTAATAAGCCCGAACTCCAAATTAAGATTGACCGAGACAAGGCCCGCTCGTTGGGTGTTACGGTAAGCGATATTTCGGAGGCGCTTCAGCTATACTTTAGCGGTCAGCGCTACGGCTACTTTATTATGAATGGAAAGCAGTACCAGGTTATTGGACAAGCAACCCGCAGCTTACGCGATGACCCCAACGATATTCGTAGCATCTATATCCGCAGCAGCAACAATGAGCTCATTCAGCTAGGCGAGCTGGTGTCGACTGTAGAGGAGAGTACGCCACCTCAACGCTTCCGCTACAATAGGTATATCTCTGCAACGGTTTCGGCCAACCCTGTTCCAGGAAAGACAATGGGACAAGGCATCGAAGAAATGCGAAAGATTGCCAAAGAAACGCTCGACGACTCCTTTTCAACTACGCTATCTGGAATATCGAAGCAATTTGAGGAGAGCTCAAACAGCCTCTACTTTGCATTCATGCTAGCAATCGTGCTTATATACTTAATTCTTGCTGCTCAGTTCGAAAGTTTCCGAGATCCGCTTATCATCATGCTTACAGTTCCGTTGGCGCTGGCAGGTGCAATGCTTTCGCTTTGGATATTTGGGCAAACAATGAACATTTTCAGCCAGATCGGAATCATCGTTTTGGTGGGTATCGTAACTAAAAACGGCATCCTGATTGTAGAGTTTGCCAACCAAAAGAAGCAAGCAGGGCTAAATATAAAAACAGCGGTAATCGAAGCGGCATCGGCCCGTTTACGACCTATCCTAATGACAAGCCTTGCCACCATATTCGGTACGCTACCTATTGCATTAGCACTCGGGGCTGCATCAACTAGCCGCATCCCATTGGGTATTGCAATTATTGGCGGATTAATATTTGCCCTAATTCTTACGCTTTTTGTTATCCCGGCTCTTTACACCTTCCTAACCCGAAAAAGCGCCAACATTAAGCATAGCATCGATATAGATTAAAAGTTTTGCCACCAAGATATCTTGGCGGCTAGTAAACTGAACGAAATATGAAGAATATTACTTTTCTTACGCTTTTGGTGGCTCTAACCACAAGTATCAACGCTTCCGCACAGGAAGTTTTGACGCTTCAAGATGCCGTTAAAAAGGGGCTAGAAAGCAACTACAACGTTCGTCTTGCAGGAAACGACTTAAAAACGGCAACCAACAACAATACCTACGGTAATGCCGGCTTTTTCCCTAAAGTAGACGCAACGATTGGGGGCAACCTTAAAAGCAGCAGCGACGAAACAACCGCACTAAATGGGACTAAAACGTCTAATTCTCCTCAAACAGTGAATGCCTCGGCGGGACTTTCCCTCTCGTGGACTCTTTTTGATGGAATGAACATGTTTATCTCTAAGGAAAAGTTGGATATGCTGCAGCAGGTTGGAGAGACAGCGCTGCGCATAAATATGGAGAATACCACTGCTCAGATTATCATGAGCTACAACTCCATCGTTCAGCAGAAAAAGCTGATAAAAGTGTTTACAGAAGCGCTAAATATCTCTTTGCAGCGAGCATCCATTGCCCGAAAGGCTAAAAGTATTGGTGCAGGGTCAGAAGTGGCCATGCTTAAATCTGAGGTGGACTATAAAACGGATAGCGCCAACCTAATACAGCAAAAGCTTGCGCTAAGCAACCTAAAGGCAGATCTCAATGAGCTGCTAGGCCGTAATCCTCAGCAAGATTTTGATGTCAGCGATATAAGCCTTGCGCCAGAATCAATAAACCTTTCCGATATAATGACAAAGGGATTGGAGCAAAACCCCAGCTTAATAGCAACCCGCCAGCAACAAACAGTTAGCGAGTTAGACGTAAAAAGCGCTAAGTCGTCTCGGCTTCCTAGCATCAATCTGAACTCGAGCTACACCTTCAATCAGTACGATTATAAAAACGGCTCATACGACAAGATGAATAGCCACGGTCCATTTGTTGGAGTCACAGCAGGCGTAACCCTCTTTAACGGATTTAAAGTTCGCCGCAATATCCGAAATGCGCAAATACAACTCGAGAATGCCCAAGTTAGAACAGAACAAATGGAGCAAGCACTCCGTACTGATATCATAAAAGGGTATAACGCCTTTACCACCAATACGGCACTCGTAGATATCGAACAAAAATCGCTTGCCCTCGCACAGCGCAACCTTGACATAGCGATAAAGGCATACGCACAAGGTTCCATTAGCGATTTGGAAATGCGCGAAACACAGAAAAACTTTGTTGATGTCTCGTATAGGCTAATAAATGCGCAAATAAACCTCAAAAACACAGAGGTAGAACTTCGCCGAATATCAGGAACATTAACCGTAAAAAACTAAAAGAAAGGCCATCTTCGCGATGGCTTTTCTATTTTTGCACCTCAACTTATTACAATGAGCAACAATATTAAAACAATCATTTTCGACTTAGGTGGTGTTCTTATCGACTGGAATCCCGAATACCTTTACCGCAAAATATTCGACAACGACGAATCAAAGATGGAGTGGTTTCTCACAGAGATTTGCCCCTACAGCTGGAATGAAAATCAGGATGCCGGAAAAAGTTGGCCGCTTGCCATTGAGGAAAAGGTAGCCGAACATCCCCAATACCGCGAATGGATAGAGCCCTACTACTACCGCTGGGAGGAGATGCTCGGTGGATCACTACAAGGTACCGTAGAAATACTTAAAAAGCTGATCGACTCTAAAAAATATCAGATACTTGCTCTTACCAACTGGAGTGCAGACACTTTTCCCAAAGCGCTTCAACATTTCGAGTTTCTCCATTGGTTCGATGGAATTGTGGTATCTGGCGAAGAAAATACGCGCAAACCTTTTCATGATATCTACCAAATACTTTTCGAACGCTACAACGTAACTCCTTCCGAAGCCATTTTCATCGATGATAACACTAAAAATATAGAGGCTGGAAATGAGCTAGGACTAAATTGCATAAACTTCAAATCACCAACAGATTTAGCCGAAGAACTTAAAAAGTATAATGTGGAAATATAAAAAAGGAGCGAAATCGCTCCTTTTCTTTTATGCGTGCTCAAAAACACCAACCCAACCTGCGTCCACAGCCTTCGGATAGCCCTCCTTCACCGTTTTTGTTTCAATATTGTAAACTAAATATTGGTCGCCTTTAAAAACATAGAACTCGGGATGGCCTAGGTGCTGAAATATTGCATCAACCGAATCAAACGGAATGCTCAGCCGCTCACTAATCCTTTTTGGATAGCCCTCCTCTACCTTATCGGCATCCAAGTTATATACGGCAAACTCGTTCCCTTTAAAAAGTAAAACCTTTTCGAATACCTCCTTATCAACATCCACAAACACCTTATTGCGAGAGCAAATAGCATCTATCGTATCAAATGGAAGTCCATTCCAGCTCTCCTTTATTCGCCGAGGGTAGCCCTCATCCATTCGCTCGCCATCAATATCGTACCTGGCATACATATCTCCCGAGAAGAAGTAGAGTTTTGCCGCATGCTTCGCCTTATAAACGGCATCTATTTTATCAAAAGGAAGCCCCTTCCAGTAGTCCTTCACCTTCTTAGGGAAGCCATCGTCTAACTTCTTACCAACCTCTAGATCGTACCGAAAAACGTTATCGCCTACAATAAAATACACCCGTTGGTTATCATTCCGTTGGAATGCAGCATCTACTTTTAAGCTCATACCCTACCCTCCTTTACTTTGAGATTAATACTTATGCTACTCTCTTGCCAAGTAGTATCCTCTTATACGTTCCCTCTTTCGAAAAGTAAACACCAAACTCGCCGTCAATTGCTATATTTGAAATCTTTAAACAACATTTATAGGTAATGGGTAAAGATGCTATCGGTTTCAATCCAAAAATGCCCCGTATGAAAAAAAACTCCATCCGACGAAGGTTGCTATTCACCAGCCTTCTGCTTCTTGCCTTTAATGCAGCGCACTCGCAAAGCAGCTCCCTTCTGTGGAAGATAACCAAAGAGGGAAACAGCAAGCCCACCTACATATTTGGAACAATCCATGCCATTCCTACATCTCTGCTATTCTTTCCTGATAAGCTTCAACAGACTGTAGCGGCCTCCGAATTTATCGCGTTGGAGATAGACATGGACAACATGGCCGAACTCTCAACCCTACCTAGCATGCTAATGCTTAAAGACAAAACCATTGATGATCTTTTAACCCAAGCCCAAAAGCAAACGGTACTAGCTTACATCACCGACTCGGTTGGCATGCCCTACCAGCAAATGGTGCAGTTTAAACCCATGTTCTTCATCAGCCTGCTACTTCCAAAGGTTGTCGGAAGTAGCGCCACCAGCTACGAACAAAACATCATGGCAATTGCACAGAAGAAGGGTATTCCAATTGAAGGTCTCGAAACGGTAGCCGAGCAGGTTCATGCATTCGATCAGCTATCCTTAGACGATCAGATTGCACAGCTTGTCGATCTTATTTCCAATATGCCGCAAGCAAGAGCCGACTACCAGAGCATGCTGGCGGCATACCTCAAGCAGGATTTAGAAAAAATAGAAGCAATATCGGTCAAAGAGTCGGAAAAGTACACCAACTTTAATCAGGTGCTGATTTACGAACGAAATAAAAGGTGGATTCCTAAGTTGGAAGAGTACGCGGGAAAAGGTGGCGGATTTATTGCGGTTGGAGCAGCCCATCTTCCTGGCGAAAATGGAGTGCTAAACCTTCTAAAAAGCAAAGGCTACAAGGTTGAACCCGTAGCAATATAGAATGGCGGCCAAAGGGTCGCCATTTTAATTTAAGCTCAACAAGTAGCTCGAATTGTTATGCTTGTAATTCAACCAAAGTACCGGAAATTTATGCAAATACGAAATCCCATTCTTTACCGCATTACAAGTGTAGAATGTAATTTCTAGCTCTGCCGACGACTTTTTGCTCTTATTCTGCTTCATACCCCTATAAATATTGTTCTATTCATTGTTAACCCAATTTAAACAAAATATTTGACAAACGTCGTTGTTTAGCTTATTTTTTAAAGTTGTCGGGGTGGATCTTTCGAATAGCAGCAGGACTAGAGCAGCAAAAACTCGCGATAGCCCTTTTCCCTAAGGAGGCAGGCATTGCAATGGCCGCAGCCAGCACCGTAATCATTCATCGTCAAATCGCCATTATAGCAGGTTAGCGTCTTTTTGATCACCACTTCAAGCCCGCCACTCAGCTCAGCCAGCTTAAAAGTCTCCGCCTTGTCAAGCCACATGATGGGCGTTTCAATCAGAATGTCCACCTCGCTGGCCATGTTCATAGTCTTTTGCGCAGATTGGATAAAGTCGAAACGACAATCGGGATAGCCCGAGTAGTCTGTCTCGCACACTCCCGTAACCAAAGTGTCAAAACCAATCTTTTGGGCAAACGTGTGGGCGTAAACTAGGAATATGAGGTTACGGTTGGGAACAAACGACGCAGGAAGGCCCCGATGCGTGGTCGCATCAACATCCTCCGAGGCGCTAAGCAAAGCCGACTCGTTCAACCGGCCAAACTGCTCGCTCAAATCAACAACCGTTTGCTTCACATTAAGGTCAGCACAGATTTCAGCGGCCCTATCAAGCTCAATAAGATGGCGCTGTCCATAGTTAAAGCTAATTGCCTGCACCTCCTTAAACTTCTTCAACGCCCAAAGCAGGCACGTTGTGCTATCTTGCCCTCCCGAAAAGATTACCAACGCCTTACTTCCCTTTACTGGTGCCGATAAAACCTCAACTGCTTTCATCCTATTCGTTTTAAGTATTATTCGATACAAAAA
The DNA here is from genome assembly GCF_000798815.1 of Alistipes sp. ZOR0009. Lineage (NCBI taxonomy): Bacteria > Pseudomonadati > Bacteroidota > Bacteroidia > Bacteroidales > Rikenellaceae > Alistipes > Alistipes sp. ZOR0009. Next base: position 27,026 of record NZ_JTLD01000045.1, read on the forward strand.
TAGCACTATCCTTCGGCTTCTACACAACGCCTTCGCCTAATTAAAAGGCATTTGATCCAAAATTAACGCCATCCGTACAGCAATTAATGCCGCTTGATTCGCAATTAATGGTATCCGTACAACAATTAATGGCGTTTGATTCGCAATTAATGCCGTCCGTACGGCAATTAATGCCATTTGATTTGCAATTAATGGCGTCCGTACAACAATTAATGCCGTTTGATTCGCAATTAATGGCGTCCGTACGGCAATTAATGCCGCTTGATTCGCAATTAATGGCGTCCGTACGGCAATTAATGACACTTAATTCGCAATTAATGGCATTCGTACAGGAGTTAATGCCACTTATTCCCAAATAAATGGCTTCTCTTCCATCGTTTCCACTATCTGTGCCACAATTATCAACGCCCACCACAGGCAAAACACAGCACCCATCTAGTAAAAAAAAGGCAATAAAAAAAATATTGATGTTAAAATTAACCTTTTATTATGCTTTTGTGTTTTGATATTTATAAATTAGCAACAGCAATGAAGTTAAATAGCCAAAATAACGAGTCTTAACCCTCAAATTTTTATCCCATGGAAAGTTCAGAGTTCCGTACGATTGAAATGACGACCAACGTTTGTCAAACATTGCAAAAGAATAACGAAGTAATGGCTCTTCCAGGAGTAGAACCAGCCGTGAATGCTCTTAACAGCTGCCTTACACGAATTAATGACCAAAACAACAACGGGATCGACCAAAGGCACGTGCTAACCAACCAAGCCGTGGAGATTAGGGAGAAGCTGATTGGAAATATCAAGTTTGCCTACGAAAAAATCGACGCCTTTGCGGTGTCGGTACATAATGCGCCGCTAAGAGCGCTAGTAAAAATTAGCCTAACCCAGCTTCGTCAGCTGTCAGAGATCGATTTAATAAACCGAGGGAAGGCTGTTATCGTACTAATCACCCAACATAAGGAACCACTCCTAACCCTCCACTACAACAATGCCGATAGCGCCGAGCTAAACAGCAACCTTGCCCAGTATATCAAGATTATTGAAGATAAAAAGGCGTGCGATAAAGTTCTAAAAGGAAACAGCATCGTGGTAAAAGGCATTATTGGCGAAATAAAAGCCATTTTCAAGGACTTAGACGTCCTTATGCTTGGCTACAAGCGCGAATTCCCCGACCTTGTTATTAAGTACAAAATAGAAAGGAATGTCAAAAAGGCAGCACGCCAGCAGCGTAGCCTACATGCCTTAATTACCAATGCGGCAACCGCCAATCCGCTAGCGAATGTCAGAGTCGAATTCTACAAAGATGAGGACGAGAGCAAGTTTCAGCTGCTCAGCCAGTCGCTTAGCAACAACATAAACCTGCCACAGGCCGATCTTATTAAGGTAACCACCACCCTTGGACAGTTTAACATCAAGCAGATGGCACCAGGCGTCTACACCGCCCTAATTAGGAAAAACGGGTTTAAGCCACAAATCCTGCGCATATACATAAATGCAAAGGAAACCTTCCAGCTCATCGCCCAAATGGAGATAGCCGACGCCCCCAGTCAAGCACATCGCCTATCATAAAAAAGAGGGCCTTAGCCCTCTTTTCTAGTTAAAATACTTTCCTATCTTATTGATTGCCGACGGCAGCGCAAAGACAACAATTCGGTCGTAAGGCTGAATCTGCGTATCGCCAGTAACGATAATGCTTAAATCGCCACGAACCAACCCTCCAATGGTGGCATCCTTCGGGAAGTTAATAGACCTTACCGCTCCACGAACGGCAGGACTACTTGGCTTAACGATAAACTCGAGCACCTCAGCGTCGGAGCCAGCCAGCACCTTAATCGACTGCACGTCGGTACTCATGGTAAATCTAAAAATACGGCCAGCCGTTATCAGCTTTTTGTTGATTACCGTATCCACGCCAACGCTCTCGGCCAGCTTAATGTAGTCAATATTCTCAATCTCGGCGATCGTTTTCTTCACACCGAGCCTCTTAGCCAGCATACAGGCCAAGATGTTGGTCTCAGAGTTTCCCGTAACGGCAATAAAGGCATCCATATGCTCCAACCCTTCCTCTATCAGGAAATCGGAGTTACGGCCATCGCCACGGAGCACGAGCGTGTTGGGCAAGTCGTCTACCAGCTTTAGGCAGCGCTCCTTGCTTATCTCAATCATCTTAACGCCCAGCTTATTTTCCAAATCGCGCGCAATCCAAGTGCCAATGCGACTTCCCCCAAGGATCATCACATTGCGAACCTCGATGGGCGTTTTACCTGTAAACTTAACCAAATCGGGTGCGCCTGCCTCGTTGGCAATAACGTAAACGATATCGCCAACCTTAAAGCGGTCGGTTGGAGTTGGAATGATGGTCTCCCCGTTGCGGGATATGGCCACAGCCCGATAGTTGAGCTCCATTCGCTGTCCCGCAGCCTGTAGCAGGGTTTTATTGATAATTGGCGACGATTCCTCGAGCTTAAATACGATAAGAAGCAGCTTCTTATTGGCAAAATCGACGAATTCGGTCGAAAAAGATTGGCTTAGCAGGTCAACCACCTCACGCCCGGCAATCTTTTCGGGGTAGTAAAGGTAGTCGATGCCCATGTCCATGAAAATTTCCTTATTGGCAGGAAGCAGATACTCGTTCTTGTCTATCCGGGCGATCACCTTTTTGGCACCAAGCCTCTTTGCCAGCGAGGCAGAAAGGATGTTGGTTTCCTCAGAGGGTGTCACCGCAATAAAAAGGTCGGCCTTCTGGATTCCAGCCTCCGATAGCACCTGAAAAGAAGAGGGGCTCCCCTCAATACAGGGAGCATCTGTTATGGTTGAGAGGTTTTTAATCCGGTCAGCATCGGGTTCTACCACCATTAAATCGTGGTACTCGTTGCTAAGCATCTTTGCCAAGTGGGTACCCACCTCGCCTGCACCTGCAATAATTATCTTCATGTTTATGGAGTTTGCTATCCTATTTTACAGCGGTAGTCGGCACTAAACTTCCCCTTTGCCATGGCAGCCAGCTTACCTCTCACCAACCGCTTTTTGAGCGAAGACAGGCGATCAACAAACAGATTACCATCCAAATGATCGTACTCGTGCTGAATAATGCGAGCGGCAACACCGTCAAACTCCTCTACATGCTCAACAAAATTCTCGTCCTGATATTTTATCTTAATCTTTGGCTCACGGTACACATCCTCTCTAAGGCCAGGAAGGCTAAGGCATCCCTCATTAAAGGGGTAAGGCTCACCGCTGCGCTCTAGAATCCGAGCATTGATAAAGGTCTTTTTAAAATCGGCAAGCCGCTCATCTTCATCGGCAAATCCCTTTGCATCGATAACAAATACGCGAACAGACTTGCCAACCTGAGGTGCAGCCAGTCCAACACCATCGGCATGGTACATGGTTTCCCACAAATCCTTCAAAAAGTCGGTCAATCCTTCGTAATCGGGAGTTATATCCTCTGCTACTTTTTTCAATACGGGAGATCCGTAAACATAAATCGGCAAAATCATTATCTAAAAACTTCTAAGTTCCTTACTTTGCATGTATGATTGAAGAATAATTGTTGCGCTCACCATATCTACTAGCGATTTGTCGCGCCTATCCATCTTCTTCACACCTGCATCAATTATCGCACGCTGAGCCAACTTCGAGGTAAATCGCTCATCGTAGGCTTCAACAGGCATTTGAGGGAAAAGTTTGGCAAGCCTTGCAAGAAAAGGTTTGATGTAGACCATCGATTCAGAGCTTGTATTATCCATCTGCTTGGGTAAGCCAACCACAATCCGCTCAACCGACTCTTTGGCAAAATAATCCTTCAGAAATTTCTCAATTTCAGAAGCGCTCACCGTGCATAATCCAGTCGCAATTAGCTGCAACGGATCAGTAACGGCAATGCCCACTCTTTTCCTACCGTAATCTATTGCTAAAATTCGTCCCAATTTCAAAAATTTATTGTGCAAAGGTATAAAAACTCTGGCTATTAGTATGGAGGATTGCCATAGCTTCTCTTAAACTCTTCGACACGAGTGCTAGAAACGGTAAAAACTTGGCGTCCTTTCATGTAAATTTGGCAATCCGATACAATTTCGATACTGCGCAAGTTCAACAGCAGATCCTTCGAAAAGCGATAAAACCTACGGTCATCCAGCACGTCCTCTAGGTGGTTTAAGCTCTCTAAAACCTGCATACTGCTGCCATCCGTAAGAAAAACGGTAACACCTCCATCTGCAAATTGAAAACCAACGATGGTGTCAACATCCAAATACTCGTAAGAGTCGTTGGTTGATAAGCTCAACCGATGAGGAAGAACCTCCTTTAAATTATCGAAAAGGACTCCATAGCGCTTCGTAGGGTTAAATACAATCCCTTTTCGCGCTTTAATAGCCTCTACAACATCAACCAAATCGTCCCTGCTTAAAGGCTTTTGAATAAACCTTATTGCGCTATACTTTAATGCCTTAATTTCGAGGTGGCTGTATGCCGTTACAAAAACGACCTCAAAATGGCGATCTGGAATTTTCTCCAACACATCGAATCCGGTTCCGTCAGACATCATAATATCTAGAAAAACGAGCTCCGGTTCGATTTCCTTAATCAACTTCACAGCCTTTTTGACGCTTGTTGTCGCAGCAACTACCTCCAAATCGCCACAATACCTCTCGAGCATTATTTTTAACGACTCTACCGCAGCAGGCTCGTCGTCAACAATTATGGTTTTAATCTTTTCCATACTATTCTGCTATAAGGTTTACCTCCTTCATCATCCGAAAATCTCTCGGAACTATTATAACGACCTCCGTTCCACAAGGTGCACCTGTAGAATCATACAGATCAGCGTATTTTAATCCAAACTCTTTTTTATACAATGCCTTTAGCAGCTGCATTCTACGGCTTACTATTCTTGTTGCAAAGGAAGTATGCCCCTTGGTATTCCGATTCTGCTTTAACTCTAGCGACTTCGCCCGACCAATCCCATCATCAGTAATACAGCATTTTATGTAAGTTCCCGAATGGACTATTTTAACGTCAATATGCCCAGCACCGACTTTAGGCATAATTCCATGCCAAATAGAATTCTCTACAAAAGGCTGAATCAGCAACGTAGGAATATACGTTTCCGTTTGGTTTATATCCTCATCACAGCTGATATCAAAAGTAAATTTACCTTCAGATCTCAACTTTTCAAGCTCCAAGTACAGGGCAAGCCCCTCCAACTCTTCTTTCAACGAAATCTTTATCTTGTTCGAATTTTCTAACGTCTTACGCATTAGTATCGAAAACTTAGACAAATAGTAAAGAGAAGATTCTACATCGCATTTTAAAATAAAAAGTTGAATGGAGTTTAGCGTATTAAATATAAAATGAGGATTCATCTGCAAGCTTAAGCTCTGATTCTTCCAAAGATTTCCCTTTCTTTCGTATAAGCTCAATTTTCTTAATACCATAATTCGAGCTCGCATAATTCCATACAAAATCAAGCACAGGAGCAATAGTAGCAAACCTTGAAACCACCATGTCGTCCAAAACGGTTTTTCAATGCAAAAATTTATGCCTGCTGATGATTTACTCCAAAATCCATCGTTATTTTTTGCTTCTACTACAAATTGATAGCTCCCCGGCTCCAACTTATAAAAGCGAGCACTCTCCTCCTCCGTATAAAACCACTTGTCGCTCAATCCTAACAACTTATATCTATACGTAACTCGCCCATTTTCGCGCTTGTAGGTTAGGGCGTTAAATCTTATATCTATAAAATTCTGATTGTGTTTTAAATGCAGATGAGTCGTAGTTAAGGTATCCTTATCATTCACCTTAAAGGCCGAAACTACAACCTTTGGAGAAGGGCTTAAATAGGGTTCCTTTAAACGATCTATCCGAGACAATCCTGAAGTTGTTGCTACGTACAAGAACTTACTAGTAAGGCATAAATCTCTTATATCATTCCCGACCAATCCATGCGTAGTGTTATAGCGCAACACTGAAAGGACATGCTTACCGCGACCAAGTATGACTCTATTCACCCCTTTATTTGTCCCAATCCAGACTTCATTGCCCTCTACCTCAAAATCTGCAATAACATTCGACAGTAATCCTTTGCTCTCACCTAATTCTATAATCCGAAGCCCATCGTAGAGAAGTAATCCATTCCCCTTTGTTGCAATCCATAGCACGGCTGCTTTTTCATCATAAAAAACCTTCGAGATATCAACATTAAACACCGGGTTTATTAAACCATAATTTATGAATTTTCCGGATTGATAGTACCACAACGAGTTTGAGGCAATCCAAAGCCCTCCCTTCTTATCTTCGGCACAAGAATATGAAACACCTGTAAATTCATTAGTTAAATACGAATCGTAGAAAACCTTCTTCTCTTTTATATATTTTATTCCTCGATTAGATGCTAGCCAGTATCCTCCTTTTTTAGAAGGAATTACAGCACGAGGAAGCAAGCTGGTTTTCTCATCTTTCCCTTTAAAAAGGAGGTGCTTATCTTCCATCGGAATCGACTTCCCATCCTTAATTTCATACAGCTGATCAGAACTTACGAGCATGGCTCTATCGTCCTTTGAATAACCAAGCCATTTTACGTAAGTCTTATATTTTGAGTATGATTTATACGTTTTAACAGCACCTTTAGGCGAAATAGAAGAAACAAATGCATCTAAAAACCCTACCCAAACAACACTATCCTTTACGAATACCTTCGAAATTTTACTAGAAGGAAGCCCATCTGCAACCGTATAGTTCTCTATTGATAAAGATGGAATATAGCACACTCCAGAGGTTAAAGTTGAGAACCAATATGCTCCTTCATAATCCTGAATCATAGAGGTTACGGTTTCCCCATTAAGCAATTTGAGTAACGGTTTCTTACTAAAATCTTCATCCTGATAGCACCAAGCCCCCTTTCCATTTAAAAGAACCCAAATTTTGCCACTTTTATCCTGGAAAAGCCCTAAAACGCCATCGTCCATTGCAAATACTTTGTACTGACGACCACTAATTACGTACAAATACTCATCCGTCGAAATAATCTTCTTCCCATTTGACAGTTTCAAGGCATACAGATGAGTCGGAGCAACCTTTAATTCAGCATGAAGCCTTCCTCCCGATGAGAGGTAGATATCCATCCCATCTTTATCATAAAAATTCAGACAATGGGAAATAAAAGGAGATGATTTTCTGAAGTCAAATACCACATTCGTTTTCTGGTTATACAACGAGCTTAGAGTTCCATTTTTATTAACGAAAAAAGTGCCCTTATCCTTTAACGAAATCATGACTGAAGAGTCACTGAATGGGATAAAAGAGTATTTAATATGCCCCTTATTCGTATTTATTTTCTCAGATATTTCTCTGTTATACAAGAAAGGATGAATACATCCATTCTTTTTCTGAAAAAACATTTTCCCAGAGAAAGTTAAAAACCACATTTGGTGCCTTTTGTCCTCGAGAATTTCATTCACAGACATATTCCGAAAGCCATTCCCCTGAACTATCTCAAAATGGCTTCCATTAAACCGATTAACGCCAAATGCAGTTGCAAGCCATATATAGCCTTTAGAGTCTTGATAAACTTGATATATTTCGTTGGTGAGCAAGCCATCAGAAATCGTATACCTTTTAACCTGTGGTGACTGTGAATGAGATACGATAGGCAAAAAACAAGAAACAAAAATAAATATATATAGCCGACAATTCCAACCCATCAAATTACTTGTAAATTGATTCGAATATATAAAAAAAGGCAGGAGATTTCCCCCTGCCTTTAAATATAATTTATGGAATATTGCTATTCTGCCGAATAATCCATTTTGGCCAAACGTTGGTAGGAATTATACCTCCACTTCGCATTCTCCTGAGATGCAGCAAACAACTCGTCTGCAACCTCTGGGAAGCCCTTCTTTAGAGACGTGTAGCGAACCTCATTCATCAAGAAATCTTGGAACTTAGTCCAATCTGGCTCCTTAGAATCATAGGTAAACGGATTTTTACCTTCTGCTTCCATCAACGGATTGTAACGGTAAAGATGCCAGTATCCACATTCTACAGCCTTCTTGGCTTCCTTCTGAGATTTACCCATACCATGACGTAGTCCATGGTTGATACATGGAGAGTATGCGATAATCAATGAAGGACCTGGATAAGCTTCTGCTTCCTTGATTGCTTGGAAGTATTGATTTTGATTGGCTCCCATTGCTACTTGCGCAACGTAAACGTATCCATATGACATGGCAATCATACCTAAATCTTTCTTGCGAATACGCTTTCCTGATGCAGCAAACTTAGCAACCGCAGCAACTGGAGTCGACTTAGACGACTGACCTCCTGTATTTGAATACACCTCAGTATCCATAACAAGAATATTTACGTCTTCACCTGAAGCAATAACGTGGTCTAGACCTCCGAATCCGATATCGTAAGCCCAACCATCGCCTCCAAATATCCATTGAGATTTCTTTACGAAATAGCTCTTCAAGGCAAGTAACTCTTTTGCAACTGCGGCTGTCTCAGAAGACAACGCAACTTCAAGAGAAGCTGATGCTGCACGGCTCTTTTCCGCAAACATCATATTTTCAATCCACTCTTTCGCGACTGCAGCAGTTTCTGGCTTGAAGCTATCAAGATTTTCGGTTAACTTATTCTTGATTGTTTCACGCATTTTCTCAACACCAACATGCATACCTAGACCAAACTCCGCGTTATCCTCAAAAAGAGAGTTTGCCCAAGCAGGTCCATGGCCTTTTGCATTTGTACAGTAAGGCGTTGCTGGAGCAGAACCACCGTAAATAGAAGAACATCCTGTTGCATTTGCAACAATCATTCTATCTCCAAATAGCTGTGTGATAGTCTTTATATAAGGTGTTTCTCCACAACCAGCACAGGCCCCTGAAAATTCGAATAAAGGTTGTGCAAATTGAAGATTTTTAACCGTTTTGCTCTTATCTAAAATGGTATCCTTGTAGCCAACCTTGTTGTGCATGTAATTCCAACGCTCAACTTCGTCCATTTGCGTATCAAGGTGCTTCATTTCAAGCGCCTTTGTTGGAGCAGGACAAACATCAGCACAGTTACCACATCCTGTACAATCCAGCGGACTAACTTGGATACGGAATTGGAATTCCTTAACAGCCCCATTACCTTTTACCAACTGAGTACCAGCAGGAACTGATGCAGCCTCATCTTGAGTTAGAAGGAACGGACGAATTGCAGCATGAGGGCAAACGTAGGCACACTGATTACATTGAATACAGTTGCTACCCTTCCATTCTGGAATATTAACGGCAATACCACGCTTCTCATAAGCAGTAGTACCTGCAGGGAATGTTCCATCTTCCATTCCAAGAAATGCGCTTACAGGAAGATCATCCCCCATTTGAGCATTAATTGGATCGGCTATTTTTTGAATAAACTCAGGCGCATTTACGTTAAATGTAAGCGGTTCTGCCTTTATTGAAGCCCACTCTGCAGGCACCTCAATTTTAGTCACATCCCCACCACGATCTACCGCAGCGTTATTCATATTTACAATTTCTTCGCCCTTCTTACCGTAGCTCTTAATAATCGCCTTCTTCATTTGCTCAACCGCCTTTTCAAAAGGAACAACGTTGGCAATCTTAAAGAATGCTGATTGAAGAATGGTGTTGGTACGATTCCCTAAACCAATTTGCTCAGCTATTTCAGTTGCATTGATGATGTAGAAATTTACCTTTTTCTCTGCAAGAATTTTCTTAACAGATGACGGCAATTTCGCCTTCGTCTCTTCTACGCTCCAAACTGAGTTTAAAAGGAACGTTCCATTTTCCTTGATTCCGCGAAGCATATCATACTTCCATAAGTACGAAGGTACATGGCATGCTACAAAATCAGGAGTTGAAACTAGGTAAGAAGCACGAATAGGGCTATCACCAAAACGAAGGTGAGAAATGGTAATACCACCCGACTTCTTTGAGTCGTATGCAAAGTAGGCTTGGCAGTACTTGTCAGTAGCATCTCCAATAATCTTTATTGTATTCTTATTCGCACCCACAGTACCATCAGAACCTAAGCCATAAAATTTACCTTCGAAAGTTCCAGCGTGAGCAATAGAAATTTCCGCAGGAACTGGCAATGACTTGAAGGTAACATCATCAACAATACCAATGGTAAAATCGTCCTTAGGTTCAGCCATGTTAAGGTTGGTATAAACCGCCATCAGCTGAGCAGGAGTTGTATCCTTTGAAGATAGACCGTAACGGCCACCTACAATTACAGGAGCATTCTCTTTTCCATAGAATTGCTTCTTGATATCAAGATATAGAGGTTCTCCAGTTGCACCTGGCTCCTTTGTTCTATCAAGCACAGCAATTTTCTTTACCGATTTAGGAAGAACATCGAAGAAGTACTTTGCAGAGAATGGACGGTATAGGTGAACTACAAGAAGCCCCACCTTTTCGCCCTTCGCGCGTAGGTAGTCTATTGTTTCCCTTATAGGATCTGTAACAGAACCCATTGCAATGATAATGTTCTCTGCATTTTCATCGCCATAGTAGGTAAACGGCTTATATTCTCTTCCTGTAATTTTGCTGATTTCCTTCATATATTCAGCAACAACATCAGGAATTGCATCGTAGAATTTGTTGCTTACTTCACGTGTTTGGAAGTAGATATCAGGATTTTGAGCGGTACCTCTAGTAACTGGGTGCTCTGGATTTAGGGCTCTATCGCGGAATGCTTGAAGCGCTTCACCATCAATAAGCGCCGTAAGATCGCTGCTATCCATTTCCTCGATCTTTTGAATTTCATGCGATGTGCGGAAACCATCAAAGAAGTGAAGGAAAGGAACTCTAGTTTTAATTGAAGCAAGATGCGCAATACCAGCAAGATCCATCACTTCCTGTACAGAACCAGTTGCAAGCATTGCAAAACCGGTAGGACGAGCGGCCATTACATCCTGATGATCCCCAAAAATAGAAAGCGCTTGGGCTGCCAATGCACGTGCAGACACGTGGAAAACTCCAGGAAGAAGTTCACCCGCAATCTTGTACATGTTTGGAAGCATCAGCATCAAACCCTGCGAAGCCGTAAATGTTGTACTTAGGGCTCCCGCTTGAAGCGATCCATGAAGTGCGCCAGCGGCACCAGCCTCCGACTGCATTTCAACAACCTTTACAGTTTCTCCGAAAATGTTTTTCTTTCCACCTGCAGCCCACTCGTCAACATATTCTGCCATAGTTGATGAAGGGGTGATGGGATAAATAGCTGCAACTTCACTGAACATATAGGCTATATGAGCAGCAGCGTAATTACCATCACAGGTAATAAACTTTTTGCTTTTTGTCATCGTCACTTAATTTATTAAGGAATAAGCATTTGCTTAAGTCGTGCCACAAAAATAAGTAAAATACACCGAGGTATATACTCTGATTCTTCCATTTGTCTCATTATCAAAAGACCTGCTAACTAAATAACAATCCAAATGCTCGAATAACAGCTATTTGAACAATAAAAAAACGACCATTAAATTATACAAATAACTATTTTTAACGAAAAAGACGACCTTAAGGTCGTCTTTAGTATCTTTTAATCGCTGTTCATCGAAATCAAAAATTCCTCGTTGGACATTGTCTTTGACAATCGATCTCGAAGGAATGTCATGGCTTCGACTGGGTTCATATCCGATAAGTAGTTGCGTAATATCCATATACGCTGTAAGGTTTCCTTATCAAGGAGCAGATCATCTCGTCGAGTGCTAGATGATGTAACATCCACCGCAGGGAATACTCGTCGGTTAGAAAGCTTACGATCAAGCTGCAACTCCATATTACCGGTACCCTTAAACTCTTCGAAAATAACCTCGTCCATTTTCGAACCTGTTTCCGTAAGAGCAGTAGCGAGAATGGTAAGAGAACCTCCATTTTCAATGTTTCGGGCCGCTCCGAAGAAACGTTTTGGTTTATGCAGCGCATTAGCATCGACACCCCCAGAGAGCACCTTCCCTGAAGCAGGCTGAACCGTGTTAAATGCGCGTGCTAAGCGAGTAATTGAATCAAGAAGAATGACAACATCGTGTCCGCACTCCACCAATCTTTTGGCTTTTTCGAGTACAATGTTGGCTACTTTTACATGTCGCTCTGCAGGCTCATCAAAAGTGGAGGCAACCACCTCTGCTTTTACGCTGCGAGCCATATCCGTAACTTCCTCTGGACGCTCATCAATAAGAAGCACAATCATGTACACCTCTGGATGGTTGTCGGCAATTGCATTTGCAATCTCCTTTAACAGCATGGTTTTTCCTGTCTTTGGTTGAGCAACAATCAAGCCACGCTGCCCCTTTCCTATTGGAGAGAAAAGATCAACCGTTCTTGCAGACAGATTATTATGACCGTTCCCTGTTATATGGAATTTTTCAGTAGGGAATAGCGGTGTTAGGTAATCGAAAGGCACACGATCTCTTATATAGTCGGGATCCCTTCCGTTAATAGCCTGCACCTTTATCAAAGGAAAATACTTTTCACCTTCTTTAGGAGGGCGAATGTCTCCTGTAATAGTATCACCTGTCTTTAAGCCAAAAAGCTTAATTTGAGACATCGACACATAAATATCATCTGGCGAGTTTAGGTAGTTATAGTCCGAAGAGCGCATAAAGCCATAGCCGTCTGGCATGATTTCAAGCACACCTGTTGCTGTAATTCGACCATCAAACTCATATCTATCTCCCTTTTTATTTGAGACAATCGGCTGAGACGCTTGATTTCGGGTATCAAATAGCTCTTCGTTCATTACAGACGCTGCAATCGCTCCATCAACCGGCTCATTTATTGAAGGGATAAAAGACTCTGCATCGTCATCCGACGAAACGGCAGCCTCGGTGTAAGTATCTTCAACTATTTCATCAAGCATCACCTTTTCAACGTTGGGCTGATTTCTTCGGAAATTGCGAGAATCCTCCTGATGCAATCTCTGATTTCTATCTTGCTTTTGCCTATCGGCAGGTCTATTTCCTCCACGGTCAGGCTTTGGTTGATTGGCATCATGCTTTGCGGGAGCATCTTCCGAAGAGGAATTCGAAGAGTCATTATTTGCGGAAACAATTCTCTCGAATCTTACAGTCCCCTTTTTTAGCCTTTCCCTTTTAATCTTTAGCTCTTCGACGGGTTTCGATAGAGGTTCTTCGGTAGCTGCTTGGGGAGTTAAGTCAACCTCCACCTTTTCTTCTTTTGGAGGGGCCGGAGCCTCTTCCTTTTTCTTACTTTCTACCTTCTTTGGTAGACTTGTACTTTTCTGAGGACTCTGAGTTGCAGCCTGTAAAGCCTGCTCATCCAAAATCTTGTAAATTAAATCTTGCTTTTTAAGTGCATCTATGCGCTTAATATTAAGCTGCTTAGCAATGTCCTTTAGATCAGACAACAGCTTATTGTTCAACTCTAAAATATCATACATATAATGTTCTATGAATTACTCGTTCTAAAACTTACTCATGGAGAATCTTGTGAGAAAATCACTAAAAATGAAAGGAATGCGTAGTCACGCAGTATAAGTCGGTGCAATATTAGAACAACTCCAGAAAAAATGCAACTTTTCTGGAACTTTTTTGTTGAAATAGAGTAAAAAAAGAGACATAGATAAATAAGATTACACAGTTTAACTTTATAGGGATTATTTGTACTATATTTAACCGAATTGCATTAATTAAACTTAGGGCATGAGGCAGCTTAAGATAACAAAGCAGGTAACCAACAGGGAGACTCCATCGCTAGACAAGTATCTCCACGAAATCGGAAAGGAAGATTTGATAAGTGCGGAAGAGGAAATTTTACTAGCAAGACGCATAAAACAAGGTGATCCCAAAGCCATAGAAAAGCTAATTCGAGCAAATCTACGTTTTGTCGTTTCCGTCGCCAAGCAGTATCAGAACCAAGGCTTAACCCTATCAGACCTTATAAACGAAGGAAACCTAGGACTTATCAAGGCAACTCAACGCTTTGACGATACCAGAGGTTTTAAGTTTATTTCGTACGCCGTATGGTGGATTCGGCAATCCATTCTTCAGGCATTGGCAGAACAAGCTCGAATAGTTAGACTTCCTCTAAATAAAATAGGAACCCTCAATAAAATAAACAAAGCATTCGCTGACTTAGAGCAACAGTTCGAGAGGGAACCTTCCATCGAAGAAATATCTGACATCGTCGATATTGGACCTAAAGAAATCCGGGAAGTTCTAAAAAGCTCCTCTCGTCCAGTTTCTATGGATGCCCCAATAGGTACAGATGAGGATATGGCGCTTCACGACATCCTGTTAAATGCCGACGAGCAAACTCCTGATGGAGAACTTGCATACGATTCCTTAAAGACAGAGGTACAACGAATTCTGTCATCCCTTTTAGACCGGGAATCCATAATACTTGAGCTATACTTTGGCCTAAACGGATACCACCCTCATACGTTAGACGAAATTGGTCTAAAAGTAGATTTAACCCGCGAACGAGTACGCCAAATAAAAGAAAAAGCGCTAAAAAAGCTAAAAGGGTTAGCCAAAGAAAAGATCTTACGTGGATATTTATAGATAAAAAGGCGGAAACCCCGCCTTTTCTTATCTTTGCAAAAAAATAAATGCAATGCCACGTTTAGTCTCCCCATCATTACTATCTGCCGATTTCTTAAACCTAGAAAGAGATGTAGAAATGCTCAACCAAAGCCAAGCCGACTGGCTACATCTCGACATTATGGATGGAGTTTTTGTTCCCAACATATCATTTGGCCTTCCCATCGTTGAAAGCATCAGCAAAAAAGCAAAAAAGCCGCTTGATGTTCACCTTATGATTGTAGATCCAGACAGGTATGTAGAAGCGTTTAAAAAGGCAGGTGCTGACATCCTTACCGTTCATTACGAAGCTTGCAACCACCTGCATAGAACCATCCAGTACATTAAAAGTTACGGTATGAAGGCGGCAGTATCTTTAAACCCCCATACCACCATAAACCTTCTTGAAAATATTATTACTGAATTAGACATGGTACTCCTAATGTCAGTCAACCCCGGTTTTGGCGGCCAAAAATTCATCCCTCAAACAACCACAAAGGTTAAGCAACTGAAAGATCTGATAAAAGCAACCAATTCAAGTGCTCTTATTCAAGTTGATGGAGGCGTTGACCAAACTAACGCCAAAGCCCTTTTCGAAGCTGGAGCAGACTGCCTCGTAGCAGGAAGCTACGTATTTAAATCGGACGATCCTTTTAAAGCAATAGAAACTTTGAAAAACTCATAAGATTCGTATCTTTGAGGCCTATTTTCGTTTTACAATCATTCTATCTGGGGCTGTACTGGTTTTGACAGCAAGCAGAGTCGGAATGGTAGCATGCCGAGCGTTGTGGTTCTAGCTCGTAAATATCAGGTCACAAATTACAAATGGCGAAAATAGCTACGCTCTCGCTGCTTAATATCACTCAGTGAATTGGCTTAATCTCCGGACCCTAGGTTGGTCTAGAGACGAGAATCCCGCCAGAGTTCCTGCTCTTTGGACAACGGCATATGGGGTTTCAAAAAACATAGAGCTGGTAGATGCGACGCTCCTAAGCATCTATAAGATTTAGGAGATAAGGATTTTGCTAGAAGGTCTACTGTCAGGTAAAATCCCGAAAATCTAGGTGAAGACTAAGCATGTAGCGACCGTTTGGGTTCCTTGTTTGGACGAGGGTTCGACCCCCTCCAGCTCCACTAGCCTACAAGGCAAATAAGCGTAAAAGCCTGCAAATCTTAAGATTTGCAGGCTTTTATGCTTATATCAGCTACCATTATTTCCTATCCTTTCGCTTACTACTGGTGTAAAATACGGGAGTTGAGCCATTCTAAAACCACTTTACACCAATCCTACACCTATACCGCTGTAATAAACTACAGCATTAACACTTACAGCATTATTTTTATTTCAAAAAATTGGATTTTGTTGTGCTGTTTATACTTTTAAAATACAAACCAATACAAATTCTTACAAAATGAAACAAAATGTGCCCTTAACCACCAACTTCTTTATCCGTAGATCTAGTGATAAAGATTCAAAAACTGGCACCATCTACATGCGAATTACTGTAGTTGGCAAGCGATATGAATTTTCCATCAAATGTGAAGTTGAAATATCAAAATGGAATACGGCAGCCAATACGGTTATTGGCACCTCTGCTTTTGCGCGCGCCACAAACGAATATATCAACATGTGGCGCAATAAAGTCTATGAAGCACAAAAACGGGAGTATCCCTTCAGTGTGTAAACTATCCGTTTTTAATAGTAATCGGTACTCTTAACCTAATTAGCATATTCAACTTTTATGTAACTTCTTCTTTTCATTATCAAAAAAGGCAGCAGACCTACCTGTTGCTGCGCTGATGGTATCAATGCGGCTTCAAGCGGGTACTGCTGCCTCCCATTTACAAATTACAAGCACCAAAATGGGCATAAAAAACAGAGCTGACCTATTTTGTTATGGGTAGATTGAGGGGCTACCGTTGTATTTAGTAGTATTGGAGAAAAGTCGAAGAGATAGGTAGCCGCTTTTACTAAAGAGTAGTAAACAGCCACCAGCAATCTTTGGTAGCCCCTCATTCATCTATTTTTAGCTCTTTCCGTAAGCTTCCAAGCCTTTTTTCAGAAACTCTACGAAGTTGTCCGGATTCAGGTCGTAGGCTTTGGGCGTTACCAGCACCTTTTCGGTGGCGTCCATCAGCACGTAGTAGGGCTGGGCGT
>NZ_JTLD01000046.1 GCF_000798815.1 Alistipes sp. ZOR0009
AAAAAAAATAGATGGAGACATAAAAAAAAATAGCTTCCAAATTAAACCTTTTCAAACTGCTTGTTGTTTTTTCTATAACAAATAAAATCTTACCGTTATGACAACAAAGCAGATTCGAAAATTTGTGATGTACATCGGAATGGCCAAATTCTTAAATCGGAATAACGAAATTACCGATCCGCTACCCAATTTTAAGATTTACTTTCCCAAACTTCTAAATAATAACGGGAAGATACAAAGCATATACGGCGAGCAGCAGCACGAAGTTGCCAAGGGAGGTGTTAGTAGGAAGTCGCTGCGTAATCAGCTGGTAACTGCTGGCTACGACATTGCCAATAAGCTCTATTCCTACGCTACTCTTACCGGCGATAGCGTACTTACTCGCGAAATTCACATGGGAATCACGACGATAAACCGTCAGAGTGGCCCTAAGCTAATTAACACCTCGCGCTTTATTCACAAAAAGGCTACCGAACATATCGCTAACCTCGATGCTTACAACATAAGCACAGCCGATCTGGACTCCCTAAAGGAGCTAACCGATCAGTTTATGGAGATCATCCCATCTTATCGCGAAAAGCAAATCACCTCTAAGGCAATTACCAGCCAGCTTGCCACCTTATTTGCCGAAAACGACAGCATCCTCGAAATGATCGACCGAATGGTCGAAATAGTTAGGCTAACAAAGCCCGAATTCTACAATTCGTACCACGATAACCGTAAGGTGATATATAGCTACAGCACCTTATCGCTTACTGGTCGCATTACCTGCGCAGCTAGTGGCGAAGCCCTAAAAGGTGCAAAAATTACCTTCGTTCCATGTGGCGAAGATGGTAATCCTCTAGCAAAGGCATCAAAACCGCTGGTAAAAAAGAGCGCAACGAAGGGAATCTTTAAGGTAAAGCACATGCCCGAAGGTACCTACATCGTCATAATCGAAAAACCCGGGTATGTAACCATTAAGCAAACAATTGTAATTACCAACGGCGAAACAACCGTTTTTGAGGTAGCTCTTACTCAAAGTCAAACTCTTGCCTAGAAAATGCTTCTTTAAATACTCGACTTGTTTAAGTTACCTGTACGTCTTTACATTGTCAGCATGAGGTAAAGACGTACTTTTTTTGCGCAAACACCGTTGTAAGGAACTCCATCACCACAGGGTAGCTTGGGGACAACCATCGTGCTGTTGCCCCCGAGAAAGATGTTCTTCAAAAATATTCGCGCTATACGATTACTTTTTTCATTTTCTCCACGCTCAGCTGCGTTAACAGCTCGGCAGCGCTTGCTTCAAATGCCTTAAAATGGAGGCTTTTTGTATGGAGTTCCAGCGTCGATTCATCAGCCCACTCCTCGCTCATCGTAAAGCACTCGCAGTTATCTATACTCTGTAGTAGCTCATATTGTAGGCATCCTGCCTCTTGGCGTGTTTCTCGTACAAGCTCTTTAAGTAGCATTATCAGCTCTTCCGATTTTCCCTCTTTGGCGGTAATTTGTGCAATAACAGCAATTCTTTTCATTGTCATCTTGTTTTTAGTCTGCATGGGCTCTTCTAGAATCTATGCCCACTGGTTATATTTTTGTGATATATGTTTTCCTTTTTTGATCCTCATTGTGGGTATCTCTACCACGACGCTGAGAAAATATGGCTTCAAGTTAGCTCTCTTTTTTGCTACTTTCCCATTTTTCCCAGTGAAGTTGGGCCGGATTGTACTTATTCTTTGCTTTTTCTACCCCTGTTGGATATCCAATGGGGATAACGCAAAGCGGCATAACGTGTGCTGGCAAACCAAGTACCTCACGGGCATGCTGCATTCTATCCTCTCCGGGGTAAAGGGTGCTCCATACGCCACCAAGTCCCATTGCCTCAATGGCTAAAAGTATGTTCTCAGTGGCTGCCGATGCATCTGTAATCCAAAATTCCTTGTTAATCGGCTTAACCATCGACATATCACCACAAACCACAATTGCTGCCGTCGATCCATCCAAGCCTCTTGCCCACTCAAGCTTCGATCGCAGCCTCTTCATGGTCTCCTTATTTTTGATAATGATGAACTGCCACGGGCGCGCATCATGCCCCGATGGTGCGGCCATTCCTGCCTTTACGAGCGTAACCAGATCGCTGTCAGAAACGGCCTGTGATGTAAACTTACGGACGCTCTTCCGCGAGTGAAGATTCTCCAGCACCGCCGCTCGTTTATCTACGGAGGCTGGTTGCTGCTTCGACGTGTGCTGCAGCTTAACCAGCTCGAAGGTGGTTACTGCTAGGGCTGCAGCCAGTAGTAGAATAGCATAAAATGATCCTTTCATAACCTTTATTTTGATGATGAGGGTTTAACAATAAGCAGCCTTCTAATAAATTCCAAGAGTTGTCCGGTCGGACAAAAGAATCTGCACCAGGCTCTTGGTATAAATATCGAAAGCATCACAAATAGGATGGCCAGCGTCAGTATCGGCCATCCGGCACTCTTATAGGCAAACGCCGAAAATGGCTCTACGTACGTAATATCAAGCGATACGCCCAGCAGCAGTAAAAACAGCAGCACCCCAAATAGCCATTCGCGCAGGTGCATCAAGTACTGCATCACGCGTGGCGTTATCCTGATCTTTCGTTTGCTCAGCTTTCCGGCCAGCTCTTGGGCTGCTCCGTATGGACATAGGTAGGTGCAGTAGAAGGCTTTGTTGGTAAGCAGTGGAATAGCAATGGCTGCCAGCACAGCTGCTACCAAGAATAGCTTTTGGGAAAGCGTTACTCCATAAATTAGCCAGCTGTAAAGCAGCTGCATCGAAAGGCTATCGCCAATCCAAAAGCCAACAACGGCTATCGTGGCAATCTGCAGCGGAATTCGGAATCGTTTTAGCTTCGCAGGATAAATAAGCTGCGCAATCGAGGCTGCAAGCAGCGTAAAAGCAGCGGCTAGGCGTAGTAGCTGGGCAAGCGTTAGCCCTTGTTCGGCATCTAATTCCTTGCTGCTTTGCCTCGAAAGGCTAAATCGGATTGTGCTGATAAGCGCTTGCGAGGTTACTGTTGCTCCGGAAACGCCATCTGTTTTTAGAGCAGCTCCATCATGCACGCTTTTACCTGTCCAACTCTCTAAAAATCTGCTTCGATAAATTTTGGCAACAAAATCAGCCGACTCGTAGTTCTTCAGTAAACGAACTCCCACTATCTTATTGGACATATTTACCCCAATCAGCACCGGAACCGACGAGGCATAACCAGCTATCGAGTCGGCCAGCGGGCTGCTGCTAATGATAGTCCCCAGCTCTATCTGCCCATTAAACACCTTTATCTCATCTGTATCCGTACGCTTATACGTACTGGCCGATGGGAATAGCGCTTTTACATCGGTAAGGGCGAACTCTGCTGCCTTTTTCGTTGAATCTCCATCATCGAAAATGGGAATACCACCAACTTGTCCGCTCCTAAGGCCTATCGTTGCCAGCAGAAGTATTACCAGCAGCATACGCGATACCCGTAAAAAGGAATAAGCCATAAATTCTACTATTATTTAAGTTTTGTAATTTTTCCACACGCCAACATTCAAAAAATATAAGCTGATGAGCTGGGCACATAGCCTCGCCCTTTGGGCATAGCATGGCAAGCCACATCTCTTCAGCACGGGCAAACATTGCCAGCACATGGCCTTTTTGCCGTTTTCAAAGCTACTTTATGATAGGGGGAGAGAAATGTATTTTTTGAGGATCTTATTGTAAAAAGGCAGCAACTCAAATTTAAGCTGCATGGGTGGTGCTATCCGTTGGCAGCTTACGGCATAAACTTCAGATAAATGCGCGCGACGATTTTTAGCATGCGGCAAATTATGCTATACTTGCATGGTATAACGATATAAAAGCTTACCATATATAGCTTTCCCGTTAAAATTAACGTATAACTTAGAGCAAAGACGCAAGTTAAGCATGAAGAACGAAGAGTCTAGCATACAATTCGAAGAGGCCCTGCAGCGCTACCAAAAGAGGGTGGAGGAGAAGCGCCTTTCCAGTTCGCCAGTACAGATGACCTTTAAGTGCTTTGGTCTGATAGACGATCAGCGCATTGAGTTGGGCGTTATACTTGCCAGCAGCAGAAGCGAAGCCATCCAAAAGTCCGAGCAGCTGCTTATCCAGCAGGGCACAAGGGAGGCTTTTACCTCCATCTCTTGCGACTAATTCTTTAAGTATCCTGTTTGCAGGTGAGGCTTAAGGGTATACTTAATCTTCATTTGTTGTTCTAGTTGCACTATTTCAGTTAGCAATTCTGTTGGCCTTTGCTGCGATCTGCTTCGTACAGTATTTCTTTGTAAAAAGCTTGTCATAATCTGATTAAATAAAATATATAAGCCCCCCTGCTCACACAGGGGGGCGTCAAATTCAAACTACTAAACTGACCTAATGAAACGACTAGTACGAAAAGTACTTTCTCATTTTGACCGAGGGATCTTCAATATTGTAGAAGGAGAGAGCGGCAGAGTTACTGCTATATGATATCATATGTATGCTCCATCCTTTTGTCGTAAAGAGCGCATTCAAAAACTTTAGCGCATAAGGATTGGTGGTAAGAATCTCGTTTATATTTGGAATATTGGAAATAACATCTCCATTTCGAACAAATTTCATTTCACTGATCCCCTGCTTTTCTAATTTTGTAGGTATAAAACAGTAACGGGTAGGAGATCCATCTGAGGGGGAATCACCTATAATTGCAAACCCACAACCAACGTCTTCACCCTTAATCTTTGTATGCATATTTAGCTGGCAGTACTTTAGATCTTTTACATTATTTCCAAGTTCGTCTAGGTAGCTACCTATTTTACCGCTTTCGTCATCTCCCGTGTAAAAAGTCCATCCATACCAACGGCCCTCCATTGCTTTTACAAAGAATTCAAAAGCACCAGGTGATGGGAATAGAGGAAGATTAGAACCAATAATATATCCATCAATGCCTTGATTTGCCGCTTCCCATCGGTTACGATCTTTGTTATATACAAATCGGTTTAAAGTATCAGTTCCAACAACTACAGGGTCAGACAAAAGAATCTCGTTATGTGTAAAAACAAAGGACGACTGTTTACTTTGAAAGCCTTTGCCATTCTTGTCGTAGGATAGCCTGTAGAACTGTCCCTTTTTCTCCGGAAGCACGCTCAAGTCTCCAGTGATATAGACCGTTTCAAACTTGGCAAAGAATGGCTTTTCGCTGGTTGCGCCTAGCCCTTTTGTTACCCATATACCAGAGAAATTCATCTCCATGGTGGCCTTTAGGTTTACAAAGTTATTTTTTATGTCGGCCATGTCCCAATCTTTAGCGCTAGCCTTTTCCAAAACCATCTCAGAACCATTAACCTTACCTTTAAAGTAAAGTTTTCCGTTCTCCTCCTTCATAAAAATATACTCAACGTTTGCACCAAACCCAGTGCCGAGCCCTTGAAATTCATATGGTTTTGATAGCCAGTGAAACACTTCGTTGTACGAGGTAAAGTTTAGTACAACTCCTGTTGCATGGTATACGCTAAATTCTGATGTTTTGCTGTTAAATCCATTGGCAATGGTTACATGTCCTGTCGAGGTTCCCTCGGCTGGGGCAAATTTCATCACAAAAAAGTCACCAGCACCAGCTACTTGATCATTATATATAAGGGTTGTCTTCCATCCATTCTCCGAGCTTGCCAAAAGTTTGGTCAAATTCGAGATGGCTTCAGATTTTCGCTCTGTAGGTGTGCTCCCAAAGCTATCTTCAAAGTCGTTCTTACACGAGGTAATGGCAACCATCAGCATAAGAGCATATAGTAATTTTTTCATCTCTTTTGTTTTTATTTGATTATCCAATGAAATGCCCGTAATGCAAGGTTTATGCATCTTTAGCAATTGCAACCTAGCAGCTGGCTAGGCCTTTACTTTATTACGGGCATTCCTAAGTCAACTTATTTTACAAAGCTAGTTATTGCTTTGTCTATACGCTTTTGTAAGCTGTATAAATCAACACCCCACTTTTCCTTGTAGTACGAGGTTACAATGTCAACCTTGTGGAGAAATTTGTGGTAGCCAACTGTAGCCTCTGGAGCTCTGAAGTAAACCATGTTCCATTTTTCATCGAACTTGTAGTCTAGCATATACGAGTAAAGGAAATGCTCCCATTCTGAGCCAGTGATGTTCCCCATTTTGTTGGTAAACTCTCCTTTAGCATCTTTCAGAGGCCATTCTGTAGTGTATGGCACATTGCTATATCTCGATCGATCTATCATTCCTGCAACAATCTCCACAAAATCCTCATTTTCGTTCGATAGGGAGTATGGGGTGATACATCCCTTGGTTTGAGCTTCTGCATCATTTAAATCCATCCAACGTGCAGTGTAGTCTACTTTGCTAATTTCTTTAAACTCGTCGGGGTAAAACTTGGTTTGATGCATAATATGGGCAAACTCGTGGTGTAACACATGGAATGCTCTATACAGTACATTCCTCTTTTTTTGTAAAACTTTATCTGGCGTATCGGTAGGTTTAATATCAGCAAAACCAAAATTGTCAATATCAAAGATGGTTACTTTACGTCCCCCTTCGGCAAGTCCCATGGTCGCAGTTCCATCCTCATTATAGGCTGGTGTTCCTACCAAAACAATTAGCTTAGGCATATACTTGTAAAGGAAGTCGGGGTTGCCGCCAGCCTTCGATTCCTCCTCGTAAGGTTTGATCCATAGATTCAGATATGCCTCCAAAAATTCCTTTGTTTTTTCCATGGAAGGAGGTGTCACCCGAAATTTGTTGGTGATCTCGTTGGCATCCCACTTATACTTAATTTCAACGTTGTATGGCTTGGTCAGATTCTCGTAAATCCACTTGTCCAAATCATTTTGGTAGACCTTCTGAATGGTTACTACCGACTCATCGCGTAGCTTATCCTCTTTTTCGCAAGAGTAAAGGCTGGTAAGTACCGCCGCGATGAGTATTAAAAAATATATTCTTTTCATTTGCTTTTCAATTTATTGGATTGCAAAAATTAGCGTGCATTTGGCGTTAGCCCATTCTGTTGTGCTGCAACAGGTATTTGCAATGTCTTTCTGGCATCATTCTCCAAAAGGGTAACAGGTGCTCCGTCCTTTACATTATGAATAACCTTAAGGTTGAAGCGACGGATGTCAAACCAGCGTAACCCTTCGTAGTAAAACTCACGTCTACGAGTATCGATGATACAGTTTAGGTAGGTGCGCTTTTTAGCTTCTACATCGTACCAAGGTTTTAGTGGCGAGTCCGATTTAGAGTTGTTTTCGTAGGCTGCAGTGATTTTACTTTCCGAAACCTTATTGGCATCGGTATAGTTGGTCATTCGTTTGCTGAAGAACATATCTAGGTCAGACTCAACCGCAGGATAGTTACCAAGCATAGCATTTGCTTCCATGCGGTTAAAGAGCGCCTCTTCGGCTTCAATAACCGGTGTCATTGTGCAGAAGTAGCCGTTATCGGAGTTGGCATCAAACCTCTTAAAGAAGTATCCCCACTTAAAAACGAACTTGTCGATTTCGCTGAAGCTGGCTGTGTTTTGGCACCAAGTGTTGCCCCCTTGCTTGACAAAAATGTTGTTTAAAATTTTATTCTCAATAACCGGAGTGTAGGCATACCTAACCTTTGCTTGAAAGTAGTAGAACCAGTAGCTAACATTGCTGGTTAATAAAAAGTTGGCAGGATCAGTTGCTTTGCTATATTCGGCAAGCTGCTCATTCAATCCTAAGCTTCTGTATCTACCCGAAAGATCACGAAGCTTTACTGCAGGGTTAGTACCTAGTGCCATGGTCGAATAGTCTACTACCTTTTGCCAATCATTACCCTTGTAGAGGTAGTATCTGGAGGCAAATGTGTAAGCTGCAGCCCTATTAAAGTGGTATTTTGCCACGTCGTATGCTCCATCTTGGATGTACTTTAGCCCTTCTACTAAATCTTTTTCGATTTGTTCGTAGTTCTTGGCCACAGTTTCGCGCTTGTACTTTTTAAATACATCCTTTTCAACTTCGGTAACGTAGGGTATTCCCAAATCAGCTCCCGATGTTGTTGGGTTGTAGTGCTTGCCCCAAATGTTTACCAGCATAAAATGGCAGTAAGCTCGAATAACCAATGCTTCGCCATAGTAGGGTTGATATTTCTCAGGAACAACACCTCCAACTTTTTGCTTCTCCATAAACTCAAGCGCAGTGTTGGCGTGCGATATAGCCTTGTAGCAGGCATCCCAGTAAAATGCAGGAGAGTCTTGCCCCACGTCGGTGAAATCTTTCCAGAAGTAGCCTTGCTCGTTGCTAATAAGGCTGTTTTCACTAAACCCTTTGTCATCAGCATCGTCAGACATTGCGTAGGTGAATAGGCCATAAGCACCTTCGGGGTATGCGCTTGTTAGAAGTTCTTTTACTTTAACTTCAGAGTCTAGTACGGTTCTGTTATCGGGTGTGGTATCTAGATAATCGTCGCACGACACAAATCCGAGTGTGGCAACAATCGATAAGATATATAGTATTTTCTTATTCATCTTAGTCTGTTTTAGAAGCCTAGTTTTAGCGAGAACGTGTATTGTTTGGGTACTGGTAAAGCAACTCCTCCTGTTCCGAAGAATTCAGGATCTTGACCATTGAGCTTTTTATCGGAGTATAGAAGGAACATATTTGTACCCTGCGCTTTAATCGATGCGTTGGCAATACCTAACTTCGAAAGCAGACTCTTAGGTAGCTTATATTCAATTGATACCTCCTTTAATCTAATGAAATCACCTTTAGCAACTCGTTGGTCGGAGTAGTTGTAAGCGTTATACACAGATTCTAGCTGATATCCGTATTGCTCTCGGGTTGCTTTGCTGGCAATAACAGGGATGTTTGTTTTTTTCTCATCTCCAGGAACCATCCAGCGATTTAGCATATCCTTCGATACGGCATCCATGTCGCTGTAGGTAGAGTGGAAGGTAGGGTACAGGCGTATTACATTGCCAAACTGGTAGCTGCAGAATATGTTCGCAGTCCAACTTCCGTAGCTAATTGCATTGGACCATCCTCCTGTTATTTTAGGATCGATAGTTCCTTCATACTTCAAATGGCTTATAGCGTCGTCTTGAAAGTATACATCTTTGGTGATCTTGCCATTCTTGTCATAGAATTGAGGTAAACCGAGTTCGTCTAACCCAGCAAACGGAATAGAGTATAGCCCGCGAACAGCACCTCCCTCTTTTGCTCCTCCTTCTGCTTTTACTAAATCGAATATCATTGGGCTATTCTTTAAGTTGGTTAGCTCATTGGTGTTGTACGAGAAGGTAAGGTTGCTATTCCAGTTGAGATCTTTAGTAGATATAGCCTTAACACCTAAGCTAAAC
The DNA here is from genome assembly GCF_000798815.1 of Alistipes sp. ZOR0009. Classification (NCBI taxonomy): domain Bacteria; kingdom Pseudomonadati; phylum Bacteroidota; class Bacteroidia; order Bacteroidales; family Rikenellaceae; genus Alistipes; species Alistipes sp. ZOR0009. The sequence continues at coordinate 9,335 of NZ_JTLD01000046.1, forward strand.
TCGATACCTTTCGATTTCATGTCTGCGTAGTTCGCCAGTTTCCATCCTTCGCCACCAATTCCAGAGGTTCTTACGTAGGCTATCAGGTCGAAACCTTTTCGACTGTAGGCATCCACGCTTAAGGAAACTCGGTTGTATAGGCCAAGGTCAAAACCAAAGTTGGCTTCATACTGCTTTTCCCATGTAAGCTTCGAGTTTTCTAATGCCTCAATATACATGGCATTCTGTCTTTCCGATTCGTATGGAGTGGTGGTAAGCGTATTGCGGAAAATGACAGAGGAGTTTTTTGCTGGTCCCATCGATGCTGTTAATCCGTAGGTTCCTCTAAACGATAGGTTCGAAAGCCAATCGATATTGCTCAAGAAATTCTCTTCTTTTGCATTCCATTTACCTGAAAGGTTCCATGTTGGAAGGTAACGTGCGCTACGCGACTGTCCAAGTTGGTTTGATCCATCAACACGAGCTGTTCCATTGAATGTGTACTTGCTTTTATATGAGTAGGCTCCGTTGATAAAAGCCGCTACGAAACGATCGCGATACTCTTGCATCCCAAAGTAGGCATTACCCGACTCATTATTTTGCTTAATAATGTTAGGATTGGTAAATGCGACACCTCCTTTGCTATACATGAATCCATATCCGTTAGAGAAATCGGCGGTTCTATCTACATATTTCAGTTCTTGTCCGAGCATTACACTAACAGAGTGTATTTCTTTGAATACCTTGTTAAAGTTTAGCATATTTCGGAAGTAGAAGTTTACCATCGAGTTGGTTTCCTTGTTGTAAAACCCTCCGTTAGGAAGTACCGAAACTTTTCTTGAGTTGGGGTCGGTTACATCTCTCCATAAATACTTGTTTGCCTCAGAAATCACAGGATCGTCAATACCTGCATTGTAAGCACCCACAACATTCGAGCCTTCCTTTATAAAGTGCGCATTGTCAGACTTAACAGCTCTCATCGATCCTGTAAAGTTGTACACAAGGCTTTTGCTAAACTTGTACTCCAAGTCACTCTGGATGTTAAGGTCAAGCACCTCTAGGTTGATATAGTTATTCTTATACTCGTTTAGTATGTTAAAGGGGGCGTAGTTCATACGAACATACTCGAGATTGCCATTCTCGTCGTAGGGCGATATGGTTCTACTAGTATTCAGAGCATACGAGAAAGGGTTGATATCGAACTCTCGCGAGTAGTTGCCATTTACTACGTCGTTAGAGCGGTTAAAGGTGCCTGGTGTTGTCTGCTGACGGAACGATCCTTTAGTTTGCAGTCCTATCGAAAGTTTTTTTGTTACATCAAAGTCACCACGCATATTAATGGTATAGCGGTCTACCTTATCGGCAATAGTCCACCCTTGATCGTTCAACCACGATGATGATACATAGAATTTGGAGGCTTCAGATCCACCCGAAAAAGATACGGAGTGGTTTTGCTGTAGCGAATTCCTGAACAGTATATCAAACCAGTTGGTGTTCACCCGTTCGTATCGGCGCAGAAAGTTGGCTCTCGCTTCAGGTGTATTTTCTAACCCAAATTTACCGTTTGCGTACGAGTCTATTAATGAGTACATTTTGAAGAATACGCCGCCATCTTTAGAGCGCATCATATCTGCATGGTTTAGCCAGCCTTTATCCTGCATTTCCAAGAACATTTCCATCTGCTCCTGCGAGTTCATGATGTCATAGTTTGCATAGGATGGCTTCCTTTTTACCGTGAATTCGGAGGTTATGTTGATGTAATTTTTACCAACACGTCCTTTTTTAGTAGTAACTACGATAACACCATTCATCGCTCTTGCTCCATACAATGCTGTGGCCGATGCGTCTTTTAGAATCTGGAAGTTATCGATGTCGTCTGCATTTAAGCCCGCAACCGACGAGGATATAAGGGTTGCCGCATCTCCCGAAGAAAGTTGGTCTGGGGTAACATCTACAACATCCTCAAGTACTACACCATCAACAACCCATAGTGGTTTTGTATCTCCGTAAATTGACGAAGATCCACGGACGCGAATTTTTGGTGCAGCACCAAATGTGCTCGATACGTTTTGAACCGATACACCCGCAACTTTCCCTTCCAGCATGCGGCTAACATCAGACTCCCCTGCAGTTTTAGCATCCTCGCTTTTTAGTAAAGTTGCCGATCCTGTAAATAGCTTACGGCTTACCTTTTGGTAGCCAGTAACTACTACCTCGTCAATTTGCGCGGCTGCGCTAGTCATGACAACATTCAGGTTTTGCTGGTCAGTAACGACTACCTCTTGGTTGTTCATCCCTATGAAAGAAAAAACTAAGGTGACTTTCCCGTTTGCCGGAATTCTCATCGAAAACTTTCCATCCATATTGGTTGAAGTTCCATTGGTAGACATTCCTTTCTGGATGATGGTTACTCCCGGTAAGGTTTTTTTTCCTTCATCGAACACGGTTCCTGTAATGGTTCGCTTTTCTTGTTGTGTTGAGGTTGGCTTGTGCGATGCCTTAATAAGGATAGTTTTGTTCTCAATTTCAAATTCTAATCCCGTATTGTCTAAGGCTTTACTCAGAATGTTTTCTACCGTTTCATTTTTGGCGTTAATTGTAATCGGTTTCACATTCTTCAGTTCAGAAGCGTTAAATAGAAATCCTAAATCGGTTTGCGATTCAATGGCTTTAATTAACTCCTCAATACGTGCGTTTTTTAACGTTACGTTAATTCTACTCTGCAGCAAGGATGCGGCTGAAGCTTGTAATCCAGCCAGTATCAGCATGAGAGTTACAATTCCAACAGAACACATTTTCCTCATCCACCTAATATAAAAGATGAATGTGTTCTGAAAAAAGATTTTTTTCATACATTTGTTTTAGTAATTAGACTTCGAATACCAGTTGGTATTCATTTCAAACTCTAATCGGGAAATGTTGGCGCATTTTCCGATTTTTTTTGATCACCCTTTTTCTTTTATGGTGATGGTATTATTTCTTTTTACAATTTCAACCCCTGATATCTTTTCTAGCAAGTTGGTAATTACCGAAAAATTCTCAAAGCGGTAGAGCTTTCCTGTTAGTCGTCGATTTTTTAAATCAGGCTCTTGGTAGTAAACTTCAACGCCATACCACCGAGATATGGTTCGCATCATGTCTTCCATTCGTTGATCTTCAAATCTAAAATACCCGTTGATCCAGCTTGTGTACAGCTCTGTGTCAACTTCTTTTTTATCAAGAATTCCGTTACTTTTTGCCAAACTGGCTTGCTGCCCAGGCGATAGTAAAAGTTCCTTTGTGAATGAATTTCCATCCTTAACTTTTACCTTAACCTTACCACTTACAAGGGTCGTTTTTATTGCGGATTCATCACCATATGCCATTACGTTAAAGCGAGTTCCCATAACTTCTACAGCCATCTTGTCTACGTCAACAATAAATGGTTGTCCATTTTTTCTTACGTCAAAGTAGGCTTCTCCTTTAAGCTGTACTTTTCTGTCTCCAGCTCCAAATGCAACAGGGTACCTTAACTCAGAGTTACAGTTTAGATACACAATGGTTCCGTCCGCAAGTTCAACTTGAAAGTCTCCGCTCTTAGCCGTTTTCAACGTATTGTACACTGGTGTTTTATTGTTGGATGTTGGTTGTTTTTCGTACTTTAATCCCGACTTTAGGTATTTTTGTATTTTAACCCCACGTTCTTCTTCAATTGGGAGTTCTGTTCCCGATTCAAGTTCGTAAGCTTTACCCGATGAGGTTATCAAAACGACCTTATCACCATCTAACTTTTTGTCTGTTTTTTTAGAAGTTTTCGTAATTGATATATCTGTTTTTGGCTTGAAAATGAATAAACTCCCAATAACTAAAGGAATGAATATGAGGGCTGCGTATTGCAAAGTTTTGTGTAGTCGAATTGTCTTGTTTCTTCTATCCAACTTTTCCATAAGCTCTACACTTGGATTTACACTCCTCTCAATGGATAGGTCTGCAGCCTCTCTTTTTTTGTAGTATCTAATTGCTTTGTCATAAAATTCTTTATGGCGCGAAGAAGCATCCAGCCATTGCCGAAAATCCTCTTCTTCTGAAGCAGAAAGGCCTCCATGAATTTTTCTATAAATGATTTCCCAGTCGATACTTTTCATAAAAATGTTCCTGTGTCGTTCCTTTTGTTGGAATTTTCCTTAAGACGATGAATAATTAAGTTGGTTAACAGAATTTGTTGGAAATTTTCAAAAAAAAATAATGATTGACGGATGTTTGCCTGTTGTTGGTGTTTGTTTAGAAGCAACTTGTAGTGGTTAGTGTGTTGGAAGTGGTTGTTAAAATTATTAATAAGTGCAGTTATGGGGGGGACTTATCAATGTTCTGGACGCAAAGAATGGTGTGTTGTTCCGTAGAAAATTGTTGCTTGATATTTAGTGAGCTAGCAAAAAAGTAAAAAGAAGAGAATGATAAGGGAAATGAGATAGCTGCGAAGATGAAAAAGTTCAACCTGCAAGTACTTTTTGGCTCTAAAGATTTGAACTTTGACAGAACTTTCTGAAATCCCTAACTCTTCTGCTATTTCATGATTTCTTAAGCCTTCAAAAACAGATAGTTTATACACTTGGCGACATTGATCTGGCAATTCCTCAATCGCGGTCTTTATTAAAGAAATCGCTTGTTCATCAAGCTCAATATCTACGGAGTCAGAGATCAGCTGAGCTTCCATCAGCTTCATCCGCTTTTTATCTTCTACTTTTACGGACCTTAGATAGTCGACGCAGCGGTTTTTTACCATGAAAAACAGGTAGGCTCGTAAAGATTTGGTAATATTACCAATAGGGTTTTCCCATAATTTTATAAATACTTCTTGAATAATGTCTTCAGCAAGCCCTGGGCAGCATACGTAGGATTCCGCAAAAGAGAATAAGGAGTCATAGTACTCCTTGTAAAGACTCTCAAACGATTTGCGGTCTTTGTTGACTATTCCTAACAGCAGTATTTCTTCTTGTATTTCCATAGTAGAAGCGTGATATCTTCCAGACTAGGGGGCGAATATAAAAACAAAATGTAATAATCGAAACGAGAACTGGTTTTTGTTTACATTTTTTCTTGAGATGCAGCCTAATTGTCAGTGATGTAGTAGTGTCCCTCTTTTCATCCTGACATTGTATCCCATTCAGTGTTATGGTGTGTTTTCGATATGATGGTAAAATAAGCTGCAATGATAGAATGGTAACCCTTTTGAAATATCGTTTTTTAGATATACTGAGAAACTTTAATATTAAAAGAGGTGTTGTTGAATTGAAATGATCTAACCATATAAAAAAGAGGCTGCCTTCTAAGACAGCCTCTTTTCTATAATGAGAACTTTTTCTTTTTACTACGATTTTTCGTTAATAATATTCAGCGCCATGTCGAGAATTGTTTCATCGTCTAGCTCAACGACACCGCCGCTAGGCCCTTTTTCAAGATGAATACCAACAGTTTGTCCGAAGTTGTAGTTAGCACCGCCAAAGTAATTACGAACAGTTTCGTCTGAAACATTCAAAGACTCGGCGATGCGATGTATGCTTCCCTCAGGAAGGCTGTCTTTGATCATTCTGAGTTCGTTAAAAGTCATCGTTCTCATAACCCTTATTGTTTAGTTTGGGAATTGGGGTTCTTAACAGCAGTCAATTTATAAATTTTTTTTCATGAAAAGAAATCTTTAAGAGGATATTAAATTAATTTTAATAGGAATTAATCATCTAGTTTTTATTCAACTAGTTATAATGGTAGAAACAGTTGATTATATTTGGAGAAAATTTCAAAAAATTATGTTTTCAAATCCGGTTAAGCGAGTTGCTGCGGTTCACGACATGTCTGGCTTCGGGCGGGTGTCGTTAACAGTTATAATACCAATACTTTCCTCGATGGGGGTACAGGTTTGTCCCCTGCCTACAGCCATATTGTCTACCCATAGCCAGTACGAAGGCTTCGAGTTTGTCGATCTCACGGCAAATATGCAGCCAATTATCGACCACTGGAAGCGCCTTAAGCTCCGCTTCGATGCCATTTATAGCGGCTTTCTAGGTTCCGCGGCACAAATAGACATTGTGGCAAGGTTTATTGATGATTTTAGGGACGAGAATATGCTCGTGGTGGTCGATCCGGTGATGGGGGATAATGGGAAGCGCTATACCTCTATTAGCCCCGAAATGGTTTCGGAAATGCAGATGCTTGTTCGCAAGGCCGACATCATTACTCCAAACCTTACGGAAGTTTTTTTGCTGTTAAATGAGCCCTACCGTACCAACGTATCGGACGAGGAGATTCGCCAATACCTGCTTCGTTTGGTCGACATGGGACCTAAAATTGTTGCAATAACCAGTATTCCCACCTCCGATAATCTTAACACCTCTGTAATTGCCTACAATAGCGAGGATGGACGCTTCTGGAAGGTCTCTTGTAGCTATCTTCCCGCAGCTTTTCCAGGTACGGGAGATACGTTTGCAAGCGTTATTGTGGGTTCAATACTCCAAGGCGATAGCTTACCTATAGCGTTAGATAGGGCTGTAAACTTTGCTTCGTTGGGAGTCCGAGCAACTTTCGGATATCCTGGAAAACCGCTCGAAGGTATTATGCTCGAACGGATACTGCCCTCGCTAAGCCAAGCTGTGCAGCCAACAAGCTACGAGATCTTGAATTGGGAAAATCACTAGTCACATTTTTCGCAGGTCTCGTTCTCGAACTCAATCTCGGTAGTCAGGTGGTTAACTTCTAGCGCCTCCGTAATCTCTACGATTTGGCGCTTTAGGATCACCTGCTGTGCCGCTGTAAACTGATGCGAAACCACAACATGTATGGTTGCAATGTGGTAGTTTCCATCCATCGACCATACGTGAATGTCATGCACATCCTTCACGTGCTCTAGCTCCATGATCCGTGCTTTTATCTCGTCAGCGTCAACGTCATCAGGAGCCGTTTGCATGAATATTTTAAAAATGGAAGATAGATTTCTGAAAACATTGTAAAGGATGTATATCGTTATTCCCAGCGACATTATAGGATCGATGATAGTCCAGCCTGTTAGCTTTATCAGTACGCTTCCAACCAGCACGGCAGCCCATCCTAGCAAATCCTCCATAAGGTGAAGCATGATAGCGCGCTTTGATAGCGTCGACGATTCGGATTTTAGGCGAAATACGGCAACCCCGTTAAAGAGGATTCCAAGAACCGCAAGCAGAAGCATTCCGTTGGTGTTTAGCGGTTCTGGAGCAAGCAGCCGGGGGATGGCTTGGTAAAGCACCACCGTCGATCCGGTAAGAAGTATTATGGTGTTGATTAAGGCAGCAAGCGGGGAGTAGCGTTTGTACCCGTACGAATATTTTTTATCGCGCCCCTTTTTGGCAACCTTTTCAAGGTAGATGGAGGCACCAATCGCTGCGGCATCCCCCATATCATGTATGGCATCCGAAAGAATAGCCGTTGAGTTGGTGTAAATTCCACCAATAAACTCTATGATGGCAAATCCCCCGTTAAGAAAAAACGCTGTTTTCATTCCTTTTCCAGAATGACTATGGTCGTGGTGCCCATGGTTGTGGGCATGTGTATGTTCGTGCATGTGCTTTTTCTTGGGAAGTTACAAAAATGTGGAATGCTACAGCTACGGATGATCCATTTATAGGCTATTTCCGATCTTACTCCTCAATGGGTTGACTGAAAAAAGGTAAGCCCGAGATGGAAGTTTAGAAAACGCTTATAATTCGCGACACATTTCGGCTAGCGCTGCCGCCCAGTCGTCGCGATCGTTCAGGCAGGGGGTGTACTTAAAGGTTTCTCCACCCGATTTCATGAAGATATCACGCGCCTCAACGTCTATATCCTTTATTGTTTCAAGATTGTCGGCAACAAAAGCAGGGCTAATAATAAGCAGCTTCTTGATTCCTTCCGAAGGAAGCTTCTTAAGGATGTCGTCGGTTGATGGTCCTAACCAACTTTTACCAATAGCCGATTGGTAGGAGACTCCATATTGAGTAGCCATTCCGATCTTCTCTGCTACTAGTCGTGCGGTTTCCTTTGTTTGAAACTCGTAGTCAACATCCAGCCGCCTTTCATTTGTCACTTTCCCAATTGATTTGCGAAGATGCCTAAGCGGGATGCTGTGGTACGAGAACTGAACCCAATCGTACTGGCTTAAATCAATTCTCTCGAAAAGGTTGGTAAGCGCGTTGATGTATCGATCCTCCTTAAAGAAGGGTGGTAGCGTTCTGTATTTTAGCTGTTTTGCTTCAAGTATCTTCTGGGCATGTACCATTGCACTTTCGTACGACGACATCGCGTAGTGTGGGAAAAGCGGTACAAGCAATATCTCTGAGAGGTTCCCCTGTTTGGTTGTCAGCCTATCAATGGCCGCCTCAACGGTTAGGGAACCATACCGCATAGCAACTTCGCAGGGCATATTTAAATGCTGTTCTACCTTGCAGGCTAGCTTATGCGAGTATACGATTAGCGGCGATCCCTCGTTGGTCCAAATTGTTTGGTAGGCTTTGGACGATTTATACTTTCTGAATGGGATAATTATTCCTTTTACGAGAAGCGTTCGCTGGATTATTGGTAGGTCTATAATCCTTTCGTCCATTAGAAACTGGGAAAGGTAGTGCCCCACATCGTTTGGCGAAAACGAATCAGGGCTACCTGTATTAATAAGTATGACTCCTTTCATTGGTTAGATGAAGCTGTAAAGAAGTTTTATCTCTTCGGCCCAACGCTCTTCGTTAGGTGTTTCGAGAATTAGAGGGATGTTGTCGAAGCGTGCATCCTGCGCAATAAACTTGAAGGTATTTTTACCAAGAAAACCATCCCCAATGCTTTCGTGCCTATCCACCTTGCTTGCGAGCGGTTTTTTTGTGTCGTTGAGGTGCATTCCTTTTAAGTAGCCGAAGCCCACAACGGCGTCAAACTCCGCAAATGTTTTAGTAAAAGCCTCCTCTGTTGCTAAGTCGTAGCCAGCACTAAAGGCGTGGCAGGTATCTATGCATACTCCAACTCTCGATTTATCCTCTACCAAATCAATGATATATCGAAGTTGCTCAAACTTAAAGCCTAGGTTGCTTCCTTGACCAGCCGTATTTTCAATAACAGCAGTAACTCCAGCTGTCTTTGCTAGTGCTAGGTTTATCGATTCGGCAATGGTGCGGAGGCATGTCTCCTCATCAACTTTGCCCAAATGGCTTCCTGGGTGAAAGTTGAGGCGATCTAAGCCCAGCTGTTCGCAGCGCATCATCTCGTCCAAAAAAGCTTCACGCGATTTCGCTAGCGCCTCCTCCTCTGGATGCCCTAGGTTGATGAGGTAGCTATCGTGAGGGAGTATTTGAGCCGCAGTGTAGCCAAACTTGCTGCAATTCTCCTTAAATGCGTCTATCGATTTCTGCGAAAGAGGTGCCGATTTCCACTGCCTTTGGTTCTTGGTAAATAAGGCGAATGCTTTTGCGCCAATGCTATGCGCGTTAACTGGTGCATTCTCAACACCTCCCGATGCGCTGACGTGAGCCCCAAAATACTTCATGCTGTTTTTATTTCGAAATTACTACTTAAAGCGTTAGAAAACTATAAAATGGGAAAAATAGCGATCTCCCAATAGCCCTTTATGCTATATTTGATTAACTAAAACCCCTATATGAGACTAATTGTTTTGGCTTCGGCCCTGTATACATCAATTTTAACGCTGTTTTCTTGCAGTAATGTAAGCGGCGGAGATGGCGAATCAGCGAAGGATACGTTAAGTTACTCCTACAAAACAGCCTCTTTTGTGCAGGCTGATAGTAAGATTACGGACTCCTCGTTGCTTTTCCGTTCAAAAATTATTTACCCCGAGTTTGACTTTAAGTCGAATGTGGCGCTTAAAGATAGCGTTGGTCACTTTATCTCCTTTTCGGTGTTTAGAGGATTTGCTTCGGCGTCCGAGGCTACCAAGGCTTTTGTTGACGAGAGCATCGAGCAAACGAAGGGTATGGAAGGTATGTCTATGATGGGGTGGGAGAGCAACGATAGCGTTTCGGTGGTTACTAATTCCTCCAAGCTGCTTTGCTTAAAGGTTTCTCACTACTCTTTTACGGGAGGTGCACATGGAAATCCGTCAGAAACGTATGCCAACTTTAGCACAAGCACCGGTAAGCGGCTGACCTTTCAGAGTATTGTGGAAGATGGGAAAATCTCCGCGCTCAAGGATGTTAATGTTGCATATCTTAAGAAGTTAAGAAACGTAAGTGCCGATAGCACTCTCGAGGATGCCGGGCTATTTGTGAAGGGAGACGACCTGACAATTCCTTCATCCTTTGCGCTTACCCAAAAGGGACTTCTGATATCGTATAACTACTACGAGATAGCACCATATGTGGATGGGGTAATTGCCTATACCATCCCTTTCGATTTATTAAAGGGGATTCTGAAGGCCGACTATATTCTAGAAAAGTAGATAAGCTATTGTCATAACGAAAGGGCTGTTCAAATTTTTGGACAGCCCTTTCTTATTTTTTAGCCATTGTTTAAGACGGCTTTATTCTAATTATTCAGGGTAGACTTTGTTGGCTACTCGAATTTTCTCATGATCTTCTGGGAAATAGAGGCGTACAGATCCTTTAAGTCGGGACGGTTTTTAAGATACTGCTCATGAAGGAATATGGTGCGATTATCGCTTCGGCGAGCAGGTCCTGTTTGTACGCTTATGGGGTTGTCCGACTCTATGGCTTTGGTTACGGTTTCCTCTATTAGCGGCTTTAGCTCGGCAATGTTTAGCCCCTCGTGCTCGAGAATCTCGTTGGCGCAGGCTAGCATAAAGTTGGTAAAGTTGCAGGCAAACACGGCTGCAACGTGTATTGCCTTTCTCTTTTCAGAGTCGAGCCAGTCCCAGTTGGCTTCCAACTCTTCCACCAGCTTAATAAGCGTGCGTTTTAGGTGCTCATCTTCGGCTTCGAGGTAGAATGGAATTTCGCGGAGATCGATTATGCGGTTACGCGAAAAGGTTTGTAGTGGATACAGAACACCCACCATGCGCGCATTTTCGCCAAAAACATCCACCGAAGTGGAGCCCGATGTGTGTACGATAGGAGCTTCGGGCGAGATTCTCTTTAAAAGCTCCTTGTAAACCTCCTCGATTGCCTTATCGGTTACGGCAATAATATATAGGTCTGCATTTTTATCGCACTTATTGATGGCGACAACCTTCACCTTTAGCTCTAATCCATCCGCAATATCTTTTGCCTTTTGAGGATTACGAGCTGCAATTTCCACCTGGTACCTTGTGGTGGTAGTTATTCCGTAAGCAAGATTGGTGGCTACAGCTCCAGAGCCAACTATGACGATTTTCATAACGGTTTTAAATGATTATCAGAAAAAGCAAAGATAGAAAAGTATGCGAGAACTCACCTTTTATGGTTGATGTTTTGACCTCGATCGACCACAATTGATCGCTTTTAGTTTTGAAAAAAAAAGGCTGCCCTCTCGGACAGCCATCACCTATTAGAAGTTGCTCTACTTCTGTGGCACCGGGCTGTGATTTGCCATCGGTAGGATTGAATTGTACTCTTCAACTGTTGCATCGTTTAGGCATGCCTCAATAATCTTACGTCCTAGCGGTGATAGTCCCGGACGTAGGTACTTCTTAACCTCCTTCTTAAAGAATTCGTTAAGGATGGCATGACCTTTATCGTAACCTTCAAAGCCAATTTCAGGTTGCTTGTACACCTTCAAGAAGCGAGAAGGAATCTTTGAACCTTCGATGGTTAGGTAGTTTAGCTCGTAGCCAAGCAGCGACGAGCGTGCGGGTTGATACTGGTCGCTACGTAAGCTTACATTTCCGCGGCGGGTTAGGTATTCGCGCATGAATAGCTGTGGCTTAAAGCCAACCTTCCACGCCCCAATATGCTGGTTAGGCGCTAGCGTATACTCTACCTTTGGTGTGCTAACAATTTGATCTAGGAGCATGTTGGCATGCTGAACCATTTCGCCTGTTGCGAAAGGCCAGTACGAGCCAACACCTTCAGACTCCATGGCCGCATTCGACGAGCTCGAAATGCTCGGGTTGGCATATCCTCTTGGTGCCACCAAGCGCCATAGCCACGCTAATGCTGGTGGAAGGATATGGAATATTCCGATAATTCCGTACGAAGGATCTTCGGCAGTACATGGAGGAGTGCGCACGCCAAAGCTACGTACGTCGATGCTTACTGCTTGGTCTATGGTATTTGGAACGATAGTACGTGGAACAACAACGCGAGGGTTTGGACATCGCTTGCCGGGCTCATCTTCGATGTGATCCCAAACTAGCGCAGTGCATCCTGGCTTCGATTCCACATTCAGGAATAGCAGCGGTGTCGATGGCTTGATGGTTAGCTTCTCGAGGAATGGATCGTCGCCATACTCCTTAATGCTATCCACACGAATAAACCAAGAGTTCTCTGCGTCAACCAGCGTTAGCTTGCCGTTACCTTTATTTAATGAGGGGTGGCAAAGCGCCATATCGTCGGTTACTGGGCGGAACTGGCAGAACATAGGAATCGTAATCATACGTTTTTCCTTGGTTAGCAGGTTCTCTCCAATTAGGATTTGTCCGTCTGGCTCGCGTAGTATGTGCTGGTGCATTTCGCTCTTACCTCCACCGCTTGCACCTTCGTGCATAAAGGTGGTTACGTTGTCGTAGGGGCTAATGGCCAGTACGGTGGAGCAGTGGGTGGTAATCCAGTTTTCCTTTTCACCTTTATCTAGCAGAACACTGTAAAGCCCCTTCTTGGCGCTTGGCCCTGGGTAAAGGTTGAATGAGAATATTTCGTGAAGGTTATCGACCCTATTGTGAACCACCACCTGCTTGCCCTCGAAGTGGGTGTGGCGGAAGGGTGGTGCAACGTAGATTACCGAATCGAGGCTAAATGAGGCGTCAACCTTATCGACTGGAACAATTTGCTGAAGCATGGCCAACCCCATTGCAAAGAAGGCTGCGTTGGTTGGGCATATGGCAATGCCGCCTGCTCCAATGTTTTCGTAGCCTGCAAAGTAAAAGAATACGGCTAGCTCTTGGTCTTTCAGCCACTCCTCGGTTTCCGCTCTAAGTACAGAGAAATCGTATCCGTACTTATCCTTAAATCTAACTTTATCGGTAGGCTTGTCGTCAGCAATTGCCATGGTGTTAGGGTCGCGGCGGCGCATGTACGCCTCGGTGTAGTTGGCCGAAATACCGTTGGTAACCCGGTTTACTACCGCTTCTGTATATAAACCCTTTCCCGGAACCTCATACTTTACTTCAAAAGTATCGTTTTCGATTCCTCCTGTTGATGCCGCAGCTAACTCCTCTACAGTATTAAAAACTTTAATACCCTTGCAGTTGCTTATGACATCGATTAGGCTCGCTGAGAGTCGTACGCCTTTACTCTCCAAAGTTTCTAACAGATTTGTCATCCTATTTTGATTTAATTCAACCAAGCTAACGAGCAATGTGGCTTACAATATATCCTTTTACATCCTTGTCGAATACATAAATTTCTCTAAAACGTCTTAAACAAAATTGCCAATTGCCTCTTCAAAAAATATCGAGTAGTACAAACTACCCCAAGTTAGTTTCGACGAAAGTATCAAAAAAAGGTATTCACAACAAGTTAATAAGCTTCCATTATGCATACTATTGTTAAAAGATTAACAAGGCGCTATGCCATATACCTTTAGGATGCATAAAATCTGTAGTTGCCGATAAATCTCTGATATTCTTGCCGTATGTTAATACAAACGGCCTACCTGTAGGCTCCAAAAGGAAGGTTTGGTGGTCGACTTGTTGTGTTGGGCGAGGGGAGTTGCGGCCCGATATGGCTATGAATGAAAAGGAAGCAGGTGCGATGCCTTTTTATGCAAATCCGCCTGGCCGTATTGGTGGAGTAGGGGGCTTTTTTCAAAGCTAAGTAAATATTACCACCTCTTAATGCACAATACACAAAACTCGGTTGTTGTTTAATGTAAACTTAATTGGCATGTTAGAGCAAGTTAACACGCTACCCCGAAATTTGCCAATGAAGATAACTCGCAATAACTCATATTATGAAGACATTGAAACCTGCTATAGCTGTAGCTTTAGGTTTACTGGGTAACGCCGCTTTAGCGCAGGATCATCAGATCTCCCAAAAGCTTGATTCCCTCTCGAAGGAGGTCTCCCTGCTAAAGAAGCAGACCTCCATCCTCTCCAACCTAAAGGTGAGCGGATACATCCAAGCCCAATACCAAAAGGCCGATACCTTAGGCGCTCAATCCTTCAACGGCGGGAATTTTGGCAAAACGTTAGACAACCGCTTTGCTGTTCGTAGGGCACGAATCAAATTTGCTTACGATCTAGGGTTTGGCTCGGCCACCCTGCAGCTCGATGCCACAGAAAAGGGTGTTGGGGTTAAGAATGCCTACATCACGCTTGTGGCTCCATTCGATAAGGCGCTATCGCTAACAGGTGGTATCTTCGATAGGCCCTTTGGCTATGCCATCGAGTACTCTTCGAGCGCCATGGAGGTGGTGGAACGTCCCATTGTTTACCAAATGCTATTTCCTGGCGAGCAAGATTTAGGCGCCATGCTCGCATACGCCCCCTCTTCCGACTCGCCCCTTAAAGGGCTGGTGCTAAAGGCGGGTCTTTTTAATGGTAACGGTATAAATACCGATGTCGACAAGTATAAGGATCTTATTGCCAAGATATCGTACAGCGGCTTTAACCTCGGCAAGTCCGTAAACCTGAATGTGGGTGCTTCGGCCTACCTGGGGAACGTCTACAACCCCACCGCATCGTTCTACGAAATGGTAGAGGAAAGCGGTGTGAAAGGGTTTAAGAAGGAAACAAAGGAGGTAGGGGCAAAGAATACCCGTAGGTACCTAGGCTTTGATGCCCAGCTATCGGTAAAAACGCCAATAGGAAAGACCCAGCTTGTATCGGAATACCTCTTTGGCAAGCAGCCCGGGAGCGCAACCTCCTCAAAAAGCCCCGACTACTCGGTGCTACCTGCTGCCGACGGCTACCTCCGCGAGTTCTCCGGATTCTACGCCACCCTTATCCAGCAGATATATAAGGTATCGGTATTTGGCCGATACGAGGTGTACGACCCCAACACAAAAATAGAGGGCAACCAAATTGGGATGTCTGGCTCTGGACTAAAGGAGGCCAATGCGGCCGACCTTAAGCTGCATACCACCAGCTTGGGCTCCTTCTACGAGCCTACCCGAAACATCCGCATAACCGCCCAGTACGACTTTAACAGGGCCGAGAAGACCGATAACGGCAAGTTCTCGGTGGCTGGGTTGAGGTGCAACGTTTTTACGCTGCGACTTCAGTATAAATTTTAAGAGACTAAAAACTTTATAAAAACACAACAATGAAAAAATCACTTTTTGTACTTGCAGGAGTTTTGTTGATTTCTCAGGTAAGCTTCGGACAAAAGATTTCGGCAAAGGGTAGCGATACGGTTCTTCCGTTAGCACAGAAGGAGGCCGAGCTGTACATGAACACTACAAAAGGAACAAACGTATCGGTAACCGGTGGCGGTTCTGGTGTTGGAATTGCCGCGCTAATGGACGGATCAACCGACATCGCCATGTCTTCTCGTGCGCTTAAGATGGACGAAAAGATGAAGTTTAAATCGGCTGGAAAGGATTACACCGAAACGCTGATTGGTTGGGATGCGCTGGCCGTAATCGTTAACCCCTCGAATAAGGTTGCAAAGCTAACCCGCCAGCAGCTCGAAGATATCTTTACCGGAAAAATCACCAACTGGAAAGATGTGGGCGGTGCCAACCTTAAGATTGTGGTTTACTCGCGCGAGTCGAGTTCTGGAACCTACGAGTTTTTTAAGGAGCATGTTATGAGCAAGAAGAACTTTGCCAACAACGTGCTTAGCATGCCTGCAACTGGCGCAATCATCCAGTCGGTTAGCCAAACAAAGGGAGCCATTGGCTACGTTGGGTTGGCCTACCTAGAGCGTAAGGTAAAGGCCGTTGCGGTGGCTTTCGACGACAACAAGTTTGTAACCCCCAGCTTTGCCAATGCCCACAACGGAACCTACCCCATTGTACGCCCGCTGTACTTCTTTAACCTAAAGCAGGCCGATGCCAAGGTGGCCCCATTTATTAAGTTCATTAAATCGGGCAAGGGCCAAGCCGTAGTAAAGGAGGTTGGCTATATTCCAATTAAAAAGTAGCACCTACCATAGCAAAGGCCATCGCAGGGTGGCCTTTTTATTTTGTTGGCTATTGGTTGCTAAGCCTAAACGGTATCTTCTAAGTTGGGCGTTCTCCCCGTCAGTGCGTACTGGCTGGGCTACCTACTCGATTGGAGGTATATTGCTTTTATTAATCACTAATTTCAAATATTCTATAAAAGTCTTTTAGTAGCTTGTTTCTCTTTCTAATCGTAAATAAAATTGGAGTAAACATAAACAATAAGAATGTATTGACGAGAAAATAGACTTCTGGCTCAATATTTTTGCCATTATCAATCAGTATTAGATTGATAAAAATCAATCCAAGAGCAGGCATAATTCTGATCCATAAGTATCCAAACCAAATAGGTTTAATATTTAATGAAACCTCAGTAGTTGTTTTTTCTTTCGATTTCAGGGTTCCTTCAAATATGTATGGAATAGGAAGTAGAATTGCATTTTTAGTCAATCGAAAAGCGGAGTTGGTATACTCTCCGTAAAACTTCTTTCTTGTCTTTCCGAACATTGTAAATACGGCAATAGGAGTTCCTTTTATTTTAGGGTCACCAACTTTAGTGTTTTGTTCTAATCGTTTTATGAAATCTGATTTGTTTAGTTTTGAAATCATTTCTGTTGTTTACTATTTATTTTTTAAGTTGGTTATGCTGTCCGTTAGGGGTTGCTGGCGGGGCAGCCTACTCGATTGGTGGCAGTAATTTCTCGTCGTCATTTCGTCAAAATTTCTTTTGTTATTAAAATAGAAAAAACAACCGACAAGAGTATCCAAAATATTATGGCATATTTACTAAACAGTCTCATCACATACCTAGCAGATTTTTTGTTTACTTTTTTTGCGTACTCATCAGAGTCAGCTCGAAGAAATGAACAAAGTTCAAAGTCAAATTTCAATTGCTTTTCTATCTTTTTAATTGCATTTTCATAATATTGAATTCTCAACAAAGTACTATTTTGGATGTGATTCCAAACCCAAGAAATTGAAATTCCAATTATAGAAATAAGGAGTCCAACATAAATTGTTCGTTCCTTGTCTGCCGAAATAATACTAACAAACAAAACTGAATTTGTAGTCCAAAATGCACCAGTTATACTCCATAGAACTTGATCTTGTCCTGTCCGTAAATTTGAAAAGTTCTGCAATAGTGTTATTAATTCCGTCCTGTCAAATTTTGATTCTTTAACTTTGTTAGTTGCTAGATTAGAATTATCTGTCATATAGCTTTTGTTTATGTAAAAGTCAAATTTGTAATTCTCGATTAGTTATTTTGCTGTCCCGATATTATTGCCGCCAACATCTCAGTAATCGCACCTACCTGCAATTATCCCGCATACCTGCAACTCCTACTAAGTAGGATGCCGCTCCCAATGTAGCCAAAATCTCGCAACGTTATGCCGTACCGTTCCCTTTTTGCGTAGGAATTGCGCGCTTATTGGTTGGTTTACTACTGTGCTGCGCTAAGCTACCTAAGCGTTGGGGGTGTGTAGCCTCCGCTCGCTGTAACCCGCCCAACGAAGCAGGGTAGGGGTAAGCCTATACCCCCCCAGCTTTGCCAATGCCCACAACGGAACCTACCCCATTGTACGCCCGCTGTACTTCTTTAACCTAAAGCAGGCCGATGCCAAGGTAGCCCCATTTATTAAGTTCATTAAATCGGGCAAGGGCCAAGCCGTTGTAAAGGAGGTTGGCTATATTCCAATTAAAAAGTAGCACCTACCATAGCAAAGGCCACCGCAGGGTGGCCTTTTTATTTTGTTGGCTATTGGTTGCATCTGAACGTGCTAGCATCATATCCGTAATCGCTCTTATTCTACGCAAAATATGCGTAGAATACGGTTGGTAATCACCGCACGACTCTCTTTAAATGCCGTACCGCTCCCTTTTTGCGTAGGAATTGCGCGCTTATTGGTTGGTTTACCACTGTGGTGCGCTAAGCTACCTAAGCGTTGGGGTGTGCAACCACCGCTCGCCGCAACCATCCCAGCTAAGCAGGGTAGGGCTTAGCCTATAACCCCCAGCTTTGCCAATGCCCACAACGGAACCTAGCCCATTATACGCCTGCTGTACTTCTTTAACCTAAAGCAGGCGGATGCCAAGGTGGCCCCATTTATTAGGCTCATTAAATCGGGCAAGGGCCAAGCCGTTGTAAAGGAGGTTGGCTATATTCCAATTAAAAAGTAACACCTACCATAGCAAAGGCCACCGTAGGGTGGCCTTTTTATTTTGTTGGCTATAGGTTGCTATGGCTAAACGGCATCTGGTAAGCAGGGTGCGCTGCCCGTTAGTGCTTACAAGTGGGATGGCTTGCTGGATTAGTCGCAGTAATTTGTTTAATTCTCAATAGTTTTTAAGAATTCAATAGTTTTTTCATTTATTACTCGTAATCTGATTTCATTATATGAGACGCCAAGTTGCTCATGTATCTTAGTAGGATCAATAAAATATTGAGTGCCTTCCAAATACAATACTTTACTTTTTATTAGTGCAGCCAGCACTTTTTTACCAACAGAGTATCCAGTCACTCTTTCATCCTCTATTTTCTCTTTAAAACGCCCCATTCGTCCTTTACTATGGGATCTAAATAATACAATTATTTTTCTAAGTTTTAAATATTTTTCCTTCAACATAGGATCTAACTTTGTTAAAGTATCACTATTCAAAAAATTATCGGAGAAAGGAAATTCAGGACGTTCTAACGAAATGATTTGAAATTTTTGATTTTCGTTAAGATGATTTAATACAGTTGGATTTTGCCCTTTAGAATAATCAATTTTACATTCGTCACATTCGAAAATTACACCAACAGAATCTTTAATACCTTTTTCTATAATAAATTCGCTTGAATTAATTATTATTCTATGACAATTGATAGTTACAGGTGATATTAATTCACAGCGGTTACCATCAAGTAATATGTTTATTGGTGAGTTTATGGAGGCATTTGATATAGAATTACCGAGATACAAATCAGTGTTTTTATCTACAAACATTTCGAAATTGTATTGATCTTCTCTATCACTTAACTCAAACTCAACATCGCAAATTACGTGTTCATCTGAACAACTTTTTTCTTCAATATTAATTGATGAATATGCAAATTTATCATCTAGTGATTTTAATGAACTATACAGATAAGGGAAAAAACTACTTTCAATATTTTTTGCACTATCAAGTTTATGGTAAATAAAGAATAACATAAATGCGTCTTTGTACTTTAGTTTCAAATACTCGTAAACTGATTCTTTGTAAATTGGATTTAATATTAATCTTGCAATGATGTAACTTTCAAAAACTGCATTTTGAATTTTAGAACCTTCTAAAAATGGATGTTCTTTTATCCAATCTGCAATTTTTTCTTCATATTGGCCGTTAAATTGAGCATCTTCTGTTAAGCTAATAGAGAAAGATTTGGTTAATTGCAAATGAAGAAGTCTTGCACATTGTTCGTCAATAGAATATGCTTTATCATTTACCAATTCGCAAAACATTTCATCTCTATGTTTTAATAAATTTGGCAAAAGTTGCTGCTTTATTTTTTCTTCTTTATCCCTTTGCAAAATGTATTCAACAATCGAAATTATTAAATCAATACCCTTATCTTCCTTTTGAGATAATTCTTCAAAAAGTCCTTTGTAATTAGATTCTTTTTGCAATAATTTTGTGATTGACAACAGAACTGGGGCATAACCAATAAAGGATTTATATTGCTTTTTATTTACCTCTGATTGACTTTGAAAAAAACCTTCAACTGATTGAATGATAAAATCTCTTAAATCTTTATATTGCTGAATATACCTTTGTTCATTTATTTGCTTATCAATAAATTCTTTTGCTTGATCAACTGTAAATGGTTCAATACTTAAAAGTTTGGCGTCAATATTTTTATCGTCAAAATAAAACATGCAATGTTCCATTACCTGAGTTCTACCAAGCAAAATAAAAGGAGTTCCTTTTGAATCTGAACTTATCTCAACTATTCCGTCCAAAAAAGAATTAAAACCTTGAACAGTTGTTTTAATATATCCCTCGTCTAATGCATCTATTATCAGTGTAGATTGGCCTGTTTTTAATTTCTCAACAAATTTTCCAAGTTCTATATGACCTAAACAATCGAAAAACAAGCCAGTCAAAGAATTACTTGCAACTGGATTGTGATTGCTTAAATTAAAAATTGGCATTTTTAAACTTGCTGATAAGTAATTTGTCAATTCACTTTTTCCTGTTGCTCCAGCCGCGGATATGAGTATTACTTTTGGCTGATTTCCTTGTGGTACATTGCTAATTAATTCACTAAATAATGGTTGTACATATTTAGTATTTAATGTTTCATTTATGGAAAATGAAGGGATATTTTTCTTTATTGTTTTTGCATCAAAGGGAACAAATTCACTTTTTATAGAATTTTCCAATCTAAAAAGGCTAAGAGATTCATTACTCATTTCAATCTGTATTTTGTTTGTTTTATGTTAATATTAATCACAGTGGGCGTTTTTTATTATTGCAACTAACATATGTATCTGCACTTAACCACGATTACCTACACACTACCTGCAGCTCCCGCTAAGTACAATTAGGCTTCGAAAGTAGCTAAAATCTGGTAACGTTAAACAGTGTTACGGTTTTTTTGTCTAGTCATTAGGTATCCTTCAGCTGCAGTGGTCTATCGGTATGCTTCGTTATGTAGTTTTACCCCTGTGGTGCGTCAACCTACTAAAACGTTGTGGTTGTATAACCCAAACGTCGGCATATTTTGACGAAACGACGCCTTAAGTTGACGAACGGATGGGGTTATGTAACCCCTCGGTTGTGGTTGTTTGACGGAACGATGGGGTAGATTGACGGAACGATGGCTATCGGAACCCCAACAATGCGTCAATTAACCACATCGTTTGGGTTAGGTAACCGCATCGTTGTGGTTGTATAACCCCGTCGTTGTGGTTGTATAACCCCGTCGTTGGGGTTGGGTAACCGCATCGTTTGGGTTGGGTAACCGCATCGTTGGGGTTGGGTAACCCCGTCGTTGGGGTTGGTGAACCCCAACGTTGCGTCGAATTATATAAAACGTTCGGTTAGGTAACCCCAACGTTGTGGTTGTATAACCCCAACGTCGGCATGTTTTGACGAAACGTTGCCTTAATTTGACGAACCGATGGGGTTGTATAACCCCTCGGTTGTGGTTGTTTGACGGAACGATGGGGTAGATTGACGGAACGATGGCTATCGGAACCCCAACGATGCGTCAATTAACCACATCGTTTGGGTTAGGTAACCGTATCGTTTGGGTTGAGTAACCGCATCGTTGGGGTTGGGTAACCGCATCGTTGGGGTTGGTGAACCCCGTCGTTGGGGTTGGTGAACCCCAACGTTGCGTCGAATTATATAAAACGTTCGGTTAGGTAACCCCAACGTTGTGGTTGTATAGCCCCAACGTCGGCATATTTTGACGAAACGTTGCCTTAATTTGACGAACCGATGGGGTTATGTAACCCCTCGGTTGTGGTTGTTTGACGGAACGATGGGGTAGATTGACGGAACAATGGCTATCGGAACCCCAACGATGCGTCAATTAACCACATCGTTTGGGTTAGGTAACCACATCGTTGGGGTTGAGTAACCACATCGTTGGGGTTGGGTAACCACATCGTTGGGGTTGAGTAACCACATCGTTTGGGTTGGGTAACCACATCGTTTGGGTTGGGTAACCACATCGTTGGGGTTGAGTAACCACATCGTTTGGGTTAGGTAACCACATCGTTTGGGTTGGGTAACCACATCGTTTGGGTTGGGTAACCGCATCGTTGGGGTTGGGTAACCGCATCGTTGGGGTTGTATAACCCCGTCGTTGGGGTTGGTGAACCCCAACGTTGCGTCGAATTATATAAAACGTTCGGTTAGGTAACCCCAACGTTGTGGTTGTATAGCCCCAACGTCGGCATGTTTTGATGAAACGTTGCCTTAATTTGACGAACCGATGGGGTTAGGTAACCACATCGTTGGGGTTGAGTAACCACATCGTTGGGGTTGGGTAACCACATCGTTGGGGTTGGGTAACCACATCGTTTGGGTTGGGTAACCACATCGCTTGGGTTAGGTAACCACATCGTTTGGGTTGAGTAACCACATCGTTTGGGTTGGGTAACCACAACGTTTGGGTTGGGTAACCGCATCGTTTGGGTTGGGTAACCGCATCGTTGTGGTTGAGTAACCGCATCGTTGGGGTTGTATAACCCCAACTTTGGGGCCCAGAACGTGTCCCGAGGAGGCGCTTACCGTTTTGGAGGGGTGATGGTGGGTGTTGGCGCGGTGCGGTGGCGTTGGGATGCCCCGCATTTTCCCTAAAATACCAACACTAGCTAACATACGCCATTTAATGGCATCTGGCCGTGCTTTGCGAATATCATCGTATAACTACTATAGGACTAGACGTATAATGAGCCTATCGGTAAATAAAAAGATGTAAAAATATTTTGTATGTATGTGAATAATTGCTAATATTGAAATTATTTGTGTCAACTAATATTTTACTGCAATGGAACAAAATGTAATTACAGATCTTTTGACCGAAGAGGAAAAGAAGACCATTCAAAAAGCCTTAAACGATATTATAGGTATTGTAGACAGTAAGCTACCCGATTTAAAGGGGAGTGATCGTCGCTACTATGGGTCGATTAACGAGCAGAATAAGCTGTTAGTTAACAAGGCTAGAGAGGTGGTAAAGCTTAATCCGCAGCTGGCTCCGGCCGAGGTAGATTGGGTGGAGTTCGAAAAGGATTACCTGGCACGTCACTTTTACGAGGATGTGCTGCTGCTGCTGACCAACATCACCAGTAGAGTAGAGAGCGCTAAAATGATGCACGACTACGATAACTACAACGATTCGTTGGTTCTGTACAACTATATTGATTTTAAGCGTCGTTCGGCAACGCCCGGCGCAGAGTCTAGCTACAATGCTCTTCGCGAGTTTTTTTCACGTTCACGTAAAACCGATAAACCAGATAACAACTAATGTATATTTAACCCAAGACACAAATATAGATCCCCTAGCCGCAACGCTAGGGGATTTTTCGTGCGGTAAACCTAGGTTTATGGACATCGTTCCGATAATCACCAATCGCGGGTAGAGGCGCATTGCATCGTTCGGCGAAGGCTCCTGCCTTCGTCGATTCTATCCTTGCAGGCTGTAGCCTGCAGTAATATATTCTGTAGAGGCACAGCCTCTACAGAACGGTGCGTCTCCCTTAACCGCCGTCTCCCTTAACGGCATCTCAGGTCTATCCTTGCATGCCTCAGCCTTCCCTTTTGCACCATCCATATAGTTCCATCCATCTTTAGTAATGCCATATTGACATGGTGGCGTTTGTTGTTTTGACAAAATGGCGTAAAAATAGCGATGGCATCCGATTTGAAACGATAGGGGTATAAAACAAATATAAAAAGGAGGTAATTATGTTACTTAGAAGAATAGATGGAGCGGATGCTTTTCCACGATTCATTAAGGAGGTGCTAGATGGCGGTGCTGCCCGCTGCAACGAGGCTTCGTGCCAACCAGCCGGTGCTGTAAGGCCTGCGGCCAACATCGTAGAGGGCGCCAGCGCCTTTAGGGTAGAGCTGGCTGTTCCGGGCTTTGCGAAGGAGGACTTTAAGATCGACTTGAACGAGGAGGTGCTGGTTGTTACCGCCAGCAGGGAGGCCAAGGAGGAGGCTAAGGACGAGAAGCTGGTGCGCCGCGAGTTTAGCGTTGGCGCCATAGAGCGCAGGTTTATGCTTCCGAAGGATTTGGTTGATAAGGATGCCATCTCGGCCAAGTACGACAACGGGATACTAACCATCGCCATCCCTAAAAAGGAGGAGGTAAAGAGCGCCGAACCTCGGTTAATTGCGGTGGAGTAGGGTACGCTGCTGATGGCTGGGGCTGCCAGCCGTAAAGCATAAGGGGCTGTCTCGGATTCGAGACAGCCCCTTTCTGTTCTATGCTGCTAGTAGCTGTTTTGTAGGTTGATGGTAAACTCCTTTTGTAGGGCCGGCGTATCGGCATCCTTGTCGAAGTTGGGGCTGTACTTGCCTGTGGGCATATCGCCAAAGGTATAGTAGTTGCAGCTTCGTCCCACCGAAATCTCCTTGGTTAGCGCGGTGGCAATCATGCTTCCCACAATATTACCTAGGGCGTTGCCGGTGTTAACGTTGTTCGATAGGGTGATGTTGCCCTTACGGTTAAAGAGGATCTCGTCGGTTTTGGCGCTCTTTAGGATGTACTCGATGCTTACGGTAACCTGTCCGGCAATGGTGGTCTTTCGCCAGTCGTGGATGATGGTAAAGAGCACGGCATCGACCCCAAAGGCGTCGCCAACGCGCTTCATGGAGTTGTTAAGCAGCAGCTCCGAGTCGTACACGCTCTCCTCCTTCATGATTTCCATGGAGAGGAGCGGAGGCATAACGTAGTATCCCTTTTCGGCAATAGGTACGGTAAGCGAGCTGTAAAAAAGCTCCTTGGCCTCCACCTTGGTGCTCTTGTTGATGGGCGGAAGGGCTAGTATGGTTATCGGTCTCTCGCGGTACAGCTGGCTGTAGGTCTCCCTTTTGGGGGTTAGCGTAGACGAGCAGCTCGCAAGCAGTAGGCCCATTAGGGCCGCTATAAGTATCTTTCTCATTGTTCTGCTCGTTTTATGATTCTACCAACAAATACGGCCGACTCGGGGTAGTAGGCAATCTCCTGCTTTAGCAGGGCAATTCCCTTTTCCTTTTCGCCCTTTTTGAGGAGCAGGTAGCCGTAGTCGGCGCAGATGCCCGGCGCGGGGCGGTTGCTGGTGCCGGGGTGCTTAATTATTTTTTCGTACACCTTAATGAGTTCGGCTAGGCTTTTTTCGTCGCTGGTTTTGGTGTAGCTGTACACGGCGTCGTCGTACCCGCTCCAGTTGTAGAGCTGCGACGATGTGCACGAGCCGAGCAGTAGGGCTAGGAAGCCAAGTAGTAGGGTAGGTTTCATTATAGCACTATCTTTTTAGTCTCCTGTAATCCTAAGAATACGGCCTGCTCGTAAATGGTTTGGCCATTCTTTAGCACCTTAATGGTGTGCTTTCCGGGGGTGATGGTAATTGGCTTTGCCTGCAGCTGCTTCTTTGTTTTGAATACCTTCTCCACCAAGATGGGCGTGCCGTTGTCTACCACCACCGCAATGTTTTCGCGGTACTCGTCCTTATCGGTGGTAATGAGTATGAACGATTCGTTTTCCTTACCTGCCGATAGCGTTTGGTAGGTGTTGCGGCAGCCTACCATGGTGGCTGCTGCCAGTACAAGCAGAATGATATATTTTTTCATGGTTCCTATTTTTTCTGGGTTACATAGTAGCTGTCGAGCTTGGCGGCGTCTACGCTACCTTCGGTAAGCGTGGCGATGGATATTTGCTCTTCGGGTAGGTTGCCGGTAGTTTGGATAACCTTTAGCTTACCGATGGCCTTTCCGGGCAGCTCTATCAGCAGCCCTGTTTGTGGGTTTTTCACCTTTTTACCCTTCTCCATAACCACAAATTCGTCGCCCGCTGCAATGCCTTGGGCTTCTCCGCCCGATACGATGTACGAGCCATCCTCTACGCTAAGGATGTAGGCCTTCCAGGGGTTGTTGGTACATTTGGTGATGATGTTTTCTACGAGCTTGGTTATGGCTGCCGAGATGGCCTTATCGGAAAGGGTGGCGTCAAAGTCGGCGCTCTTGCCAAAGCCCATCACCTGCTTGTCGGTGGTTTCGGCCTCGCCTTTAGCCTCGCCGCTGTATATTACTAGCCCGGTCGATACGTCAACCAAGCGGATGCTTACGCCGGCCTCTACAACCTGCTTCTTGCTGCTCGAGAATAGCTTCTGCTCTCCGATGTTCTTGCGTCCATACTCGGTTATCGATCCGATAATAAGGAAGTCGGCTCCGATCTTTTGGCTAACGCCGCCGCCGGTGTTTAGCTCGTTCACAATCTTATCGTAGTCCTGGCGCTCTATTAGCAGAAACTTATCGGTGCTGGCCAACCTTGTCGAGAGGATGTCGGAGGCCTGCTTGCCCATTGGGTCGTTGGTTTTGTCGTAGAATACGCTTTTGGAGTACTGCGTTTCGTTGGAAAAACGTCCGATGGCAACCTTTCTTTTCAGGCTTTTTTCTTGAGAGAATACCTGAAAACTTACGGCAACCATTAGGAGCATTAGGGTGATAGATCTGATTTTCATGGTACTATTTTTGTGTTTTAACATTATTACTGGCTTCAATGTTCTACGGATTTAGCTTTCGAAACTCACTTTATAAGTTATGAATAAATCTCGTTTAATATGTAGAGGCCGAATATCTTTTTTGTACTTGTTTTTTTAGCCTAAAAGATGGCGGTTACATGCAATAAGTTGCATGCAAAAATAGAAAAAGAGGATAAGACGCTTGGTCTTATCCTCTTGCAATATGGGTGGTTTACCCTATTTTTTCTACACTTCTTAAATCTTTTGTGTTTTAGCTTCGAGCCAAGCTAGCTCCTTGCCAGCTAGATGCGGCGATAGCGCGTCGAATACCATCTCGTGGTAGCTGTTTAGCCACTCTATTTCGGAAGGGGTTAGCAGTTCCTTCTCGATAGGGGTGGTATCGATGGGGCATATCGTAAGCGTTTCGAATCGCTCGAAGGTGCCAAACTCGTTGCTGTGGAATGGAACGCAAAGGATGAGGTTCTCCGTTCTGATGCCGTACTGCCCGGTGCGGTACATGGCTGGCTCGTTGGATGTCACCATACCAACCTTTAGCGTTACGGGGTTTTCCTGCATTCTGATGCTTTGAGGGCCCTCGTGTACGTTAAGGAAGTGGCCTACGCCGTGCCCTGTTCCGTGCCCGTAGTTGATGCAGTGCTGAAGCAGCGGTCCACGGGCAAGAATGTCGAGCTGCGAACCGCGTGTGCCTGCTGGGTAAACGGCCATCGATAGGTCTATGGTACCCTTAAGCACTAGGGTGTAGTCTACCTTCTCCTGCTGGGTAGGCTTGCTTAGGTGGATGGTGCGGGTGATGTCGGTGGTGCCAGTTCTGTACTGTCCGCCCG
Source organism: Alistipes sp. ZOR0009 (assembly GCF_000798815.1). Taxonomy (NCBI): domain Bacteria; kingdom Pseudomonadati; phylum Bacteroidota; class Bacteroidia; order Bacteroidales; family Rikenellaceae; genus Alistipes; species Alistipes sp. ZOR0009. Next base: position 36,543 of record NZ_JTLD01000046.1, read on the forward strand.
AGTCGATAAGCAGGAAGCCCTCTCTGCGAATCTCCACATCCGTTTCGGGGGTGGGGAAGTAGTGCACAATGGCGCCGTGCTCCTTGTAGCCCACAATGCTTCCAAAGCTTTCGCCCATAAAGTCGGCCGATTGAGCTCTGAATTCGCACAGCTTCTTGGCTATAACGCATTCGGTAACCTTTCCGCTATCCAGATTCTCGTCTAACCAGCTAAAGAACTTCGCTAGGGCAACGCCATCTGCCACCATTGCCTTTCTAAACCCTTCTATCTCCACCTCGTTCTTAACCCCCTTTAGCGAGGTTACCACGCCGTTGACATCGGCATCGTCTATTATGTTGATGCTGTTTGCCTGCAGCTTTTTGCGGATAAGGATGTTGGTTTTGCGGGGATTGAGGATAATGTTATGGGTAATTTCTACCTGGTCGATAAACTTCTCGAAGTTGTCGTAGGCGCTTATCCGCACTCCGTTTGCCTCAAGCGTTTGAAGATCCTCGTTGCTCAGCTTTTCCTTGTCGACAAAAAGGGAGGTGCTGTTCTTGTTTACGGCAGCATAGGCCAACGCTAGCGGGTTGTACTCTATGTCGGCACCTCGGAGGTTGAAGAGCCAGGCCACCTCGTCGAGGGCGGTTACCAGAAAGATATCCTCCTTCTTTAGCTTGGCGGTTCGAACCACCTGCTCTATCTTCTCGGAGATGGTGAATCCGGCTACGCTTTGAGGTAGTATAAAGGCCTTCTTTTGTGGGAAGGCTGGGCGGTCGGCCCATACGTGGTCGAAAATATCCTCTACTATTTTAAGGCCTATTGGCTTTATGCTTTGGCTTATGCGGTGGTATTCTGTAACCGAAAATAGCCGTCCATCTAGCCCCACGCAGCCATCGGGTGCCACCATTTCGATAAGGTACTCCTCGATGGAGGGCACGTTGGGTAGCCCCATTCGCATCAGCTCGATGCCTGTGCCGCTAAGCTGCTGCTCGCCTTGAAGGAAGTAGCGGGAGTCGGTCCACAGGGCAGCCGATGTTTTGGTTACCACCAAGGTGCCTGCCGAGCCGGTAAATCCGCTAAGCCATTCGCGGCACTTCCATCTGTCGGCCACATACTCGCTGAAGTGGGGGTCGTTGCTAGGAACGATAAGCGCCTCTATCTTATGGTCGGAAAACCTGCGGCGAACTTCGGCTAGACGTTCTACTATTTGTTTCATACGGATACATTTTTTACGTGGATGTATATGCTTCGAGGTTTACTTATTAACGTTTAAACCTCTGTATCATGCCATTTTATTGGGTCGAAGATGGTGCTTCAACAGCTACTAAATGTAGTAATTATTGCGAATTTAAGGTGCATTTATTCCGATTTATCCCTTTTAAAAAGTTAACTTAAAAGGAGGGGGCAAGTGCCAAAACCTGATAAAACCTTATTTTTCGCAAAATGCACATTAAATAAGTTGCCGAATTGATATCTTAGCCTACCATAAATAACAATTGCAAGCAATGAACAACTTCGAATTTTATAATCCTGTAAAGATTGAATTTGGGAAGGGTGCTGTCGAAAAACTTCGCGAGCTAATTCCTGCAGGTAGCAAGGTGATGATAACCTACGGAGGAGGAAGCATCAAAAGCAATGGCGTGTATAGCGATGTATGTAAGGCTTTAGAGGGCTTCTCGTATACCGAATTTGGCGGCATAGAGCCTAATCCAACCTACGAAACGTTGATGCAAGCTGTAGAAAAAGCACGTGCTTTTGGGGTGACTTTTTTGCTTGCAGTTGGTGGTGGATCTGTACTCGATGGCACCAAGTTTATTGCCGCAGCTATTCCTTTCGAGGGCGATCCTTGGACCATTCTTAAGCGTGCAGCCGTTAAAACGGCTATTCCAATGGGAACGGTGCTTACGCTTCCTGCTACCGGGTCTGAAATGAATTCGGGTGCGGTAATCTCGCGTAAGGAAACCAAGGAGAAGTTTGCGTTTAGCACACCGCTTACCTTCCCCGTATTCTCAATTCTCGATCCAGAGTATACCTACTCGTTGCCAACCAATCAAATTGTAAATGGTACGGTAGATGCCTTCATTCACGTAATGGAGCAGTACTTAACCTATCCCAGCGCTGCGCTTGTGCAGGACTACTGGGCCGAGGGGCTGCTTAAGGCGCTTGTCGATTTAGGTCCAAAGGCGTTGGCAAACCCTACCGATTACGATGTTCGGTCTAACTTGATGTGGGCTGCCACCATGGCCTTAAACGGTATAATTGCGGTTGGCGTTCCTCAAGATTGGGCAACCCACATGATTGGCCACGAGCTTACCGCATTGCACGGCCTTGCGCACGGAGAAACTCTTGCTATTGTATATCCCGCCATGATGGAGGTGATGTTCGAGCAGAAGAAGGAGAAGATGGCGCAGTATGCCGAGCGCGTTTGGGGAATCACTGAAGGCGGTGCCGACGAAAGAGCGCGTAAGTCGATTGCCAAGACCGAGGAGTTCTTTAAATCTCTTGGGATTAAAACTCACCTAAAGGAGTATGGCATTGGAAATGAAAGTTTCGAAACGATTTGCACCCGTTTTACGGAGCGCCGTTGGGTTAAGATGGGAGAGCGAGGCGAGCTAACTCCAGAGCTAGTTCTAGAAGTGTTGAAAAAAAGTTTATAAGCATAAAGGGGAGCATAGCCGCTCCCCAATCTTAATTCGGTTTAACGAGGGAATTATGGCTAATTTAGATACCTATATCTTCATAAAATGGTCCGATAGCGACTATTCGACTGGTATTAAAACAATAGATGACCAGCACAAGCAGCTGCTTTCGCTGATCAACGAAATCTACCAATCCTTCTTGGATTATAAGCATTTGGAGGTTACCTCAAATGTTCTTGAGCGGTTGGAGGAGTATGCAACCTACCACTTCGCATTTGAGGAGAAGATCTTTAAGCAGCTCGACTACGAGGATATGGATAGCCATATCGAGTCTCACCGGGCATTCTTTGAGAAGATACAGGAGTTTAAGAGGCAGATGGCTGCGGGGAATGACGTTACGTTTGGAATTACCAACTACCTACGCGAGTGGCTCCGTACGCATATCCAAAAGGAGGATAGAGCCTACGCTCCTTTATTTCTAAAGTCAGGTATAAACTAAAACCAATTTGGGTTTAGGTATGGATCGGTTTGATTTTTTGAACCGATAGTTAGTGTATTGCCCTAAGGCAGCCGATTAACCTTATCAAAAATCTTTTATAACAATATGGAAAAAGCAAACCGCTATGTTTTTATCAAATGGGATGATGCCAGCTACTCCGTTGACATAAAAACCATTGATGATCACCACAAGGTGCTGTTGGATTTAATAAATGATATTTATGGCTCCTTTATGGAGAAGAAGCATGCCTCTGCCACATCCGAGATCTTGGCAAAGCTGGAGGATTATGCTCGTTACCATTTTGCCTTCGAGGAGCGTATTTTTGCCCAAATAGGCTATGCCCTTCGTGCCGATCATATAAAGGAGCACCGGGCATTTACCGATCAGATTAAGCTTTTCAAGGAGCAGATGGCCTCTGGTTTTGATGCCACCTTTGGCATTAGCAACTACCTGCGCGACTGGCTTCGCAACCACATTCACAAGGAGGATAGGAAGTACGCGCCGCTATTTAAGCAGGCGGGTATCGTATAGCGATAAAAAAAGAAAAGAGCTAACCTCACGGTTGGCTCTTTCTCTATTATTATTGTGCGATGATGATTACTTTTTGAAGATGTTCGCCCAATTCTTAGGCTCACGATTCTTCCAATCACCTTTATGAAATACGTAGCTGGCAATAAGAGGTAGCACGGTAGTTGCTTCGGCGTATACCATTTGTTCGTAAACGGTATCAACCTTACCCCACGACGATGCTTCCTTAAGGGTTGATGAAGAGCAAGCTCCATCGCGAACGTCGGCAACGGTAATTTGTACGGCATACTTATGCATAGGAGCATCGATGCCAAGGCACTCGGCGCAAACAACGGTGTCCTGAGTGAAGTTCTTAGGAACACCACCACCAATCATGAATAGTCCAGTTGTATGTGCTGCGATTTTAACGTCTGTCAGCTCGCGGAAGTCAGCAACTGAATCGATGGTCATGTATGGCTTACCTTCCTTCATGCGCTCAACCTGGTGCATTACTAGTCCAAAACCAGCAGAGCAGTCAGAGAAGGCAGGAACGAAAATAGGCACGTTGTGCTCGTAGCAGGTTTGGATAAGCGAATCCTTCTTTACTGAGTTCTCAGAAAGGTATTTTCCCATTTCCCAAATGAATTCGCGAGAAGAGTAGGGGCGAGCCTCTAGGCTATCAGCAATAGCTTTGATGGTAGAGTCGCAAGCTTGTAGCTCTTCCTCGTCGATATAGGTATCGTAGATACGGTCTACGTAGTTGTCGCGAAGGAACTTGTCGTCGATGAATTGGGTTCCGCGGTAGTGCTTGTATCCCAACGCCTCGAAAAAGTCCATGTCTACGATTGAAGCACCAGTCGAAACTACTACGTCAACCATGTTGTTCTTTACCAAATCAACGTACACCTGCATGCAACCTGCTGCTGAGGTTGACCCTGCAAGGGTAAGAATGTTGGTACATTCCTTTTCCGCAATCATCATGTTGTAGATGTCGGCTGCATTGGCAGTTTCTCTCGAAGAGAATGACATTTCTCTCATGGAGTTGATGATTGGGCTAGCATCAAAAGATTTTATATCGATGTGCTTAACTACTTGCTTAAGAAGATCTTTCTTTTCCATTTTACCTTATCCGAAAAAAAGTGAATTTTAAAAAGTGTAGGGAAAAGCAACCATCCGAAGATGGCTGCTTTTATTTCAGACTTTTAGTGTCGTCAGTGGATTAACCCTTAATAATAGGGTAGTAGTAGGAGGTAAAGCAAATTGCAACTAGTGCAGTTCCGTACTTTTTTTCAGGAACAAAGCTTTCCATGTGAATGGTAATGTCTTCTAAACGGAAATCCTCAGAAAACCCGTTGAAGTAAAGTTCGTCTAGGCTAAGTCTAAGTAGCTTTTCTATTTCTTCTTCTTCATAGTTGCCGTTGTGTTCACACACTAAGCCACCAAATCGTTCGTTTGTTTTGCGGTCGTATAACCAACCGTAGATGATACCGGCAGACGCACGTTCGCCCTTACCTGTAGTGGCAACAGCCATGATTGACTCAACTACCGAACCATGAACAATCTCTGCTGGTTGAGGTATTTGGTTGGCTATAGATGGCATAATAGAAGAGTAGGTCATGATGTTGAACTTCTCTATGTTTGCCTGTTTTAACGCTAAGTGGTAAGAACCAGCGTGAACGGTGATGTCACTCTCTCCGTGACCTTTTGTTACAAAGTAGTCTTTTGGAATCCGGTTTCCAACTACGATTCCTTGCATGTCTTGATTAAAGCTAAGGTTTGTCATCGTCGCACATAAAAAGATAATTGGTTAATACTAAAAGTTCTCTGACTCGTTATAGAGTGGGAATTCCCAAAGTATTTACAAACGAATGTAATTCTCACTGTCAAATAAGGGAATTACCTAAATTATGCGGGGGTGTTTGTCAGATGTCCGCCGTGGAATCAAATTTGGCGGACGCAAAGACTTCGAAGAAGATCACTAAGGATTACATACCTAAAAACCACCGCTTGGGTGCTCGAAAATAAGTTTTTAGTTTGTAGGGTACTCTTCATTTCCTTTTTAAAAGTTTACAGTTGACCTGTCTTCGATTAATGTTATGTTTTAAACTGTAAGCTGTGTTTCTCAAGCCTTAATCGGCTATCTGAAAAACAGTGCAATATTAGGAAAAAAATGAATTAAAAAGGGACTTTTAGGTTCTAAAACGTAATTTTTTTATGAAATTCTTCTAACTGTTTTGTTTTCAGTGGTGTTTTTTTGTAGTTCTGATGTGTTTTGGCGGTTCTTAGGTGCTGATTTTTGCGAATATATTCTGGCTGCTGTTATATATAGGTATGCTCGCTATTTTTCATTATAAGCAATTGGCTGGGTAATTCCTTCAATTATTAACCTTAGAGCGCAAAAACTGTGAGGTAAAGCTCGTGCTGCTTGTTACAATAAGGTTTCTTGTTTTTGGCTTTTGTTACTCTTAATAAAAGAGTGCAAAATGGACAACGGCTACATATACTTGACATGGTGCTGCCGATTTTATGCATTTACGGTGCCGTTTTTAGGAGAAAACAGATGAGTAAAGCGAGGAAATATTCACGAAAAGCCCACAATAGGGTATGTATAGTAACTTTTGGATGTAAAATAAATGTTAAACAATGGTGGGTGTTTGGTGTGTTTATTTGCTGATAGCTAGTGTTTTGTTGGTGTTTGGGGTGTGGGTGTTGAAAAAAAAATGATTTTTTTTTGAAAAGAAGAGACAACATTAAGTAAGAGCCACTATATTTGCATTGCAATTGAATTTAATCGTTTCACAAAACAAAAAACTGTACAATGAAGAAGTTATTCGCTATCGTTGCTGTTGCTGCTATGTTCGCAGCTTGCGGTGGAAACAAGCCAGCTGAAACTACTGACACTCCAGTTGTTGATTCTCCAGCTGTAGTTGATTCTCCTGTTGCTGTTGATTCTCCAGCTGCTGATTCTGCTGCTGTTGTAAAGTAATCTTGCAACGAAAGTAAGAAATGATGGAGCTGCCCTAGTAGGGTGGCTCTTTTCTTTTATGGCAAAAATAAAAAAGGACGATCAATCGATCATCCTTTTTTTATGCTTTATCGGCCCATTTTCGAGCGTAGGTGCTCTAGGGTTACAATGTCGTACTTTTTTTGCTGTTCTGGGGTAAGGCATTTGCGAACCTCGATGGAGTACTTTATCCAGTTTTTGCGTATCTGAGCGTTTAGCCGTCCAAGGCTATCGGCGTAGTGATTGATTGTTGCCGTGTCTATGGGAGTTTTGGACACTTGGCTCTGAAGCTTTATCATCAGGGTGTCGTACCTGTTGTATAGCGGAAAGTTTTTGTTTTGAAAGCGCTCTCGCGTTGTAACAAAGGTTTTTCTTTGGTTATCGGTTAGACCTAACTTTTTAAATATCTTTTCGCGCTGCTCTTCCTTACTCTCTTTGTGGTCGTGGGCAAAGAAGACGCCTAAAAATGTTCCAATATTTACCAAGATGAGTATAACGATAACCCAAAGAAGAAATTTAGGTTTTAGTAAAAAGTTCATAGGTTTTATTCTTTGTCAAGTACAATTGGCGACTGCGGAAAATCGTTGAGACTAAGCAGGTCGTATTGTTGTGCCTGATGGTGGTTACTTTCAAATGCAATGTATACGGTTAGGCCTCCTATTATAATGGCCAGCATTACTGTAAACGATAGGGCATAGCGAAGCCTTGTATTTTCGGGGCGAGCCTGCTTACGGCTAATGGCCGCCATTACTTTTTCGGGAAAGTAGGGGTTAAAAGATGGAATTTCGATACTATCCAACTTTTTTAGTGCGCCGACGGCTAAGGATACTACTTTGGCACATTTAGAGCACGAGTGGAGATGCGACAACTCCTCTTCCGAGAGCTGCTCGAGCCCCCGTTCGTTGAATCCTGCTTTGAAATCCTTACATCTCATGATCTGTATCTTTTTATACTATTGACAATTTTAGTGTGTAAAACTTGCGGCTTACTCTACGCTTTTGACGTTATCTACCATAATTTTACGTAAGTTTTTCTTTGCTCTGAAAATTAGAGATTCCACAGATGCGAGAGAAATACTCATGACCTCGGCGATTTGTTTGTAGCTAAGGTTTTGGTAGGTGTATAGCGTAAGTGCCGTCTTTTGCGTATCGGGAAGCTGCTTCAAGGCTTCCTTAAGGCGCTTTACATCCTCGTCGGGATCGGTAAAGTCGTCGGGTTGGCGCGAACTGTCGGCGTAATCCTTACCTTGAGCCGACTTCCCTGTAAAGAGCTCCTCTATGCTGCTAAAAATCGAACTTCGTTTCTTTTTTCGAAGAAAGTTTAGCGATTTATTGACCGCAATCCGGTAAATCCATGTGCTAAATTTGGCCTCGTGCCTAAATGAGTAAAGCGATTCGTAGATCTCAATAAATACCTCTTGGGCAACATCTTCAGCATCCGATTGCGACTGGGTAAACCCATAGCAGGTACGTAAAACCTGATCCTGATACTTGTTTATCAAGTGCCGGAGCTGGGTTTCGTTGCCATTCAGTATTTCTGCTATTATTTCGCTATCGGTCATGTGTTTTAAAGAGAGCCGCTAAGATATTAAAAAATGGAAGGATTTAATTTAGGCTGTTCGGAATATATTAGGCGTTTTTTTCCCTTTTCTTGACTATTTTCGTTTATTAATTTAGTTGTAAATTAAAGAAGCTATGGGGATTAAAACCAAGATATTTGCCGGCTTTATAGTTGTTGGTACGTTGCTATTCCTTTCGGGGATTATTGCAATATACGAGCTGACTAGTATCGAGAACTCGATGCAGGGACTTCTTAAGGATAACTTAAAGTCGATAGAGGTGTCGAAGCAGATGCTTAAAGCCTCGCACCAGATAAACCAGGGGGTACTTAAGGCGATAAATGGGCAAGGTGAGGATGCTTCTAGGCTTATTGTAAGCGGCGAGCGCTACTTTAAAAGCTCGTACACTGTTGCGCTTAATAACATTACCGTAAAGGGTGAAGATCGCCTCGTACGGTCTATTGATAGCTGCTACCGTAGCTTTAGGGTGCTGGCTGATAGCGCCACATTGAGTACTGCACCTAGAACTCCTGAGTGGTATTTTGGCCAGTTTGTGGTGGTACATGATAGCCTGAATGAGGCTATTGACGAACTGATATCCATCAACCAAAAATCGCTTTACGAAAATGCGAAGATGATGGAGGTGGGGGCCAACCGGGCAATAATGCCAGGGCTGATTGCCATTGGTGTCGGTATCATTTTTATTGTGCTGTTTAACTATTTTGTGAACCTTTACTTTATTCAGCCAATTGTAAAGATAACACAAGGGGTAGAGAATTACGTGAAGCACTCCATTCCCTTTAAGGTAAAGGTGGATACTCAAGACGAGGTAGGGCTGCTTAGATCGTCAATTGAGAAACTGATTGCCCAAAATAAAACTAATAAGATAGAAGAGTAATGCGACCCTACGTTATTGTTCGGTATATATCGATGGCGCTACTGCTGAATGCCGTTTTTATGCTTATTGCAACAACGGTTTCAATTCTGAACGACTTTGATGCTGGCTTTTTCCCGTTGCTGCTTAGCTTTTTGGTGACATCGCTAATGGGGGCGTTTCCTTTCATTTTTGTGCCGTCGTATAAGGATATTTCGTTAAAGGAAAGCTACATGATTGTGGCCTTGTCGTGGCTTGTAAGTTGTGGGGTGGGCATGCTACCTTACGTTTTTTGGGGTGGAGAATTTTCGTTAACCAAGGCGTGGTTCGAGAGCGTGTCGGGCTTTACCACCACAGGGGCAACTACCTTAGCCAACGTGGAAAGTCTCCCTATGAGCATCCTATTTTGGAGGGCATCGACCCAATGGATTGGCGGTGGCGGCGTGGTTCTTTTTGCGTTGGTAGTGTTACCTTCATTGGGTAAGGCTCGTGCCAACCTTTCTAAAATAGAGATGTCGTCGCTTTCGAAGCACAATTTTTCGCAGGGGGTAAATAACTCGTTGCGCATGATATTGGTGGTGTACGTGGCTCTAACGCTTATTCAGAGCTTTATCCTGTACTTCTCGGGGATGACGGTGGTGGATGCCATTGCCTACTCCTTTAGCACCATATCTACTGGCGGTTTTGCCATGACCAACAGCAACGTGGCTGGATTGGGTAATCCGTTTGCTGAACTTATCATTATGATATTTATGGTGGTATCAGGACTTAACTTTAGCCTTATTTACGCTTCGGTGATGCATCGGCAGGTGTCGGTGTTTAAATCGGGGGTCGCAAGATACTACCTGCTTACGGTGCTTATTGGTGCGCTGGTACTTTCGTTGGGATTAAGGCTTAGCGTAAGCTCATCATGGCTCGATTCTTTTAGGCACGGTTTCTTTCAGGTGGCATCTATGGCATCGTCTACCGGATTCTTTAATGCAGATACTTCCATGTGGCCATCGTTTGCCATCATGATCCTTACCCTATTCATGCTGCAGGCAGCCTGTGCTGGCTCTACAACTGGCGGCATTAAGGTAGATCGGATCGTCCTTTTTGGAAACACTATCAGAACCCAGATAAAGCGTCTACAGCATCCAAATGCCGTTATCCCTGTACGAATTGGGAAAACGGTTATTGCTGATGAGGTAGTTAGCGCATCGTTGTTGTATATTGTATTTTACGTTTGCATTGTATTTATCTCTACGGTGGTAATGGGGGTATTTGGGCTCGATATTCTGAGCGCGTTCTCCTCTTCGGCTGCATGTTTAGGTAACGTAGGCCCCGGCTTTGGTCTTGTAGGAACCTTAGGTAACTATGGTAACCTACCCAATGCGGCGATGTGGTGGCTCACGTTGCTGATGCTACTAGGGCGCCTAGAAATTTATGGTTTGCTGATGGTGCTATTTATTCGTTCGTGGAAGTAATAAAATTTTGAAATGATGATAAAAGAATTTCAGGTGGTGGAGTGTCCAAACTGCGGTGCACATCACAAAATGAGAAAGCCAAAGACCAAGCTAAAGAGCTACGAAATCTATTCTGATGGAAAGACATTTTCGCCAGAGTTGGACGAGGCTCTAGAGGTGGCCGCTTGTGCTGCCTGTGGCGAATGTTTTTGGATAGAGGATGCCAGCTTGCCAAAGGTGGAGGTAACAGAGGAGATGCCTTCGCTGAAGCCGCTAACCATTGCTCAGTATGCAGGAATGCTTGATGCCGAGGTGATAACCACCGACGAGGAGGAAATTTTACGCATGGAGCTGTTATGGGCCTTTAACGACCGCGTAAGGGCCGATAAACCGATGTTTGAAAACGAGGGCGATGAGGAACTTTGGGCGCAGAATATGACAATTCTGTACAACCTTCTCGATAGCGCTGACGTGTACTCGCGCCTTTTAAAAGCCGAGATTGACCGTGAACGTGGCGAGTTTGATCGTGCCGAGGAAATTTTGTCAAAAATTAAGGAGGGACAGCTGGCTGGAATTAAAAATCAGCTGATGAACGCAATCAAATACAAGGAGCGCGAGGTTGTTAAGTTTAACGAATAGAAAATAGGGTGGTTTTATAACCACCCTATTCTTTTTTTTAAGGTAACTCGAGCTTCATTGAGCACCACTTTTATGAAGCGGCTTAGGATACCCTAGATCTTTATTATTGCTAATGGCTTACGCTATAGATGCAGGAGTATATTTAGGTTCGAGAAAAAGAGCTTGACGGACATCGAAAGTAGTATAATCCCGAAGATCTTGCGGAGGATGTAGATTCCTGATTCGCCTAAGAATTTCTCGACTAAATGAATGTTTTTAAGCACGAGGTAAACAATTCCCATGTTTACCAATATTGCGGCAATGATGTTGCTTTCGTGGTATTGCGAGCGGAGAGACAGGGTGGTGGTTAGGGTTCCAGCACCTGCTATCAGCGGAAATACAACAGGTACGATGGTGGCAAAGCCTTTTGGTCCATCGTTACGGAAAATCTCGATATTGAGAATCATTTCTAGCGCAAGTGCAAAAAGGACAAGCGAGCCGGCTACGGCAAACGAGGCAATGTCGGTGTTGAAAAGCTTAAGCATGGCGTTCCCTGCAAAAAGGAATACAATAAGAATCCCTAGGGAGATAAGGGCTGCTTTTCCTGCATGAACATGCTTCCCCTGGTTGTTGAGGGTTGCAATAATGGGTATTGAGCCGGTGATATCTATCACGGCAAAAAGCACCATAAAAGCGGTGATGAACTCTTTCAGGTTCAGCTGTAATTCTAATCCAAGCATGTTATAATGTATTACGATTACTTTACTAGTGCGATTGCGAGGCAGCAGAGCTGCTTTAAAGAGGAATCGAGTTGCTACAGGTACAAAGGTAGCTAAATTTTTTATATTGCTGGTTTGTGGTAATATAGCCTTGTTAGGGCTGCTTAAAAGCCGCATACCTGCGAATGTATGCGGCTGGCGATGGGTAGCGAAAACAAACAGCGTAGAACTATATCAAGCGATGCTACCCACCGCATGTTGATAGAAAGGTAAGTTTTTTCTTATAGGCATTTGGTTTTACTATTCGATAAAGTACGGTTGCTGCAAATAGTATCTCGAAGATATTTCATAAAACAGACAGGCTATTTTTTAACGCAGAATTGGCTCCATGTCACTCCAATCTTAAGTCCTACAGAAAGGATGTTAATCTTAGACGCCCTGTCGGATTTTAGCATGCTTTGGTATTCGCCATTTTTGTTGAGAATGGTTTGGCTATCGGTTTTAAGCAAATTGTTAAAGCCGTAGGTTCCGTAGGCTCCAACGTATAAACTTAGCTTTTCGGAAAGCGAATAGTTAGTCCCAAAATCGGCAAATAGACCTAACGAAGGGCGGAGCGAGAAGTTACCCGAAGGCCGCTCGTTGTAGGTTCTAAAGCCCTGTTCTGGGATATTAAACAACTCAACATTCCATTTGCTGTAGTAGCCCGAGGTAATAATACCACCATCGTTAACCTTATAGTAAGTTTTGATAGGCAGTTGCAAAATACCTCCAAAAGTGTAGCTCATCCTGATTTTTGGAGAGAGCGTACTTCTGTAGGTTATTCCTAGCGGAATATCGAATGTAACAACCGAATGTTTCTCTTCCCATTGGTTGTAGCTAGTTCTGAGTTCATAGCTGTCGCCTTCGGAGTCAACGCTAGGTGTTGCACTCTTAACGTTTAGGGTAACCGACGATTTATAGGAGCTAACTCCCAGTCCTGCGCTAGCTCCCCATTGTGAATTGAAGAAAATAGAGTATCGGGTGTTGATGTTGTAGCCTAACCCTCCCTTCTTATCTCCATCGTTAAATTTATAAAAAAGCTGATGCTGACCTCCTCCAACTGCAACCAAAAGATTACGTTCGGTGGTTTGGCAAGCTGCCGATGCCGCTATAGTGAGCGCAGAAAGCGCGACAAAAAAACGTTTCATCATTAATTTTTAGTTGGTGAAGAGGTTGCCTGTTAGAGTGCACTCTATAACGGGCAACCTCTTTAATTTAATTTGCTAGGATAATCTTAAATGTTAGCTTTTCTCCATTCGATAAAACTACACGGCCTAGGTAAATGCCATTACTCCCTGAAAGTAGTATTTTGTTATTCTCTTCTACCTTGTGTAGAGAGCATACCGTAATGCCTTGAGCGTTGGTAATATCCAACACAGCCCCATGTAGTAAAGAAATGTCTATTCCTTTTAACATAACTGTAAAAGGAACTCCGGTTTGTACCGGATTTGGATACACGCTTATGCTGCTGCTTTCAGTCTTTTTTATTGCTAACGATTTGGAGCAGGTGTTTACAATATGTCCTGTGGTGGTGGTTAAACGGACGTGGTATGTTCCGTTAAGTCCATTCGGATCTTTGTAGTATTGTTGTGTGGCACCTGTAATTGCGCTTCCATCCTTAAACCACTGGTATCCGTTGTAGCGGTTACTGCTGTTGTCTACCAGAACAACGTTACCAAACTTGGTAACAATCGCATCTGCCGATACGTTGATGGTAAACTCGAACGGAATAGAGTTGCTTTCAAATCCATTTATATCACGAAACTGTAAAAATGCATGAAAAGTACCATCGGTGGCTTTTTCTGGAATTGGAAGATAAACATGATTTGCTTCTACTAACTGATACTCTAAATCTTTAAAACCAGCTATATGAGCATCCTCTGCGTATCGTATTTTGTATTCGTAAGGAGTTCCGCTGGTAAGCGAGTAGTGGATGGCAATCTGATTTCCTTCACAACCAGCCATATTTACTTCAGTTCCTTTACTTATCACAATTGGATTTGAAATGGATGCTCCTGTAATTATGTCATTGAGCGGTGCAATGTAGTTTGCAGAAGCACTACCTGCAATGGTGTAACTTATGGTAATGGTTTTATTGGAACCTATATTCGCATCATCAAAAAATGCATTAGCCGTAACAGTTACATTTTCGTTATCCATGGAAATAACCCCATTCAATTTCCCTAAACTATTGATAATGGCTTTATTGTTTCCATCAATAAGTTTGGCTGTAACTATGTTGGGCTTACTAATGGTAAGTTGAACTTTTTCTACAGTAATGAGTATTTCTTGGGTTGCAAATTCCACACTTTCTGGATCTTTTGGTGTAAATATGGCTTTAATAACATGCTTTCCTACAGGAAGAAGTGAGCCTATGGTAGGAAGATAGGTGATTGATCCTGCTACATTCGTAGATGCATTGAGGTGTTCGTTATTTAAAGTTGTTCCATAAGTAATGGAAGAAGGCGCTACCCATTTGATTTCTGGGATTATCTTAGATGTGATTGCTTTTTCCACATCAAAAGTATGCAAAACACCACACTCCTCGCTCGTGGCTTTTATCGTTATGGTGCCAGTTCCTTCTTCTAGATCCTTAAAAGAAATGCTTAGCCTTCCGTCTTGTATTTGAGAAGAACATAGTGCTTCATTACTGTTTTTCACAAGTTCGTACGATATGATGTTATCTTCAGGGGCATCATCATCTGCAAATACAGTTTTTAAATCAAAGTATAGAACTTGGTTCTTTTTAAATACTTTTTGATTAGGAATAGGATTTGTAACGTAAGGAGCCTCATCCAATCTTTCGATGACAAAGGTGTGCTCTACCGATTTCCCTTCGCTAGTTGCCTTGAGCGTGATGGTGGCCGCTCCTTTTTTCTTTGAAGTAAGATTTACCGTTAGCATCTTCTCTGCAATAGAAGCTTGCGCTAGCTCTACATTACTGTTCGAGATCACTTCAAGGGTAATGGTACTACCTGCAGGGGCATCATCGTCGGCAAAAACGTTGCTAAGATCTAATGTCAGGACTTTATCTTTAGCCTTTGGTTGCTGCTTAACAATAGGATTGGCCACGTAGGGTGCCTTGTCTGGGCCGTTAAAGTTATCGATGCAGAAGTAGGCTGGAATGGTAAGTCCGTAGCTGTTGCTGCGCGATCCTTCAACCTTAAAACCAATAGTTTTAACTTTACCCAATGCTGATAAATCCCACCAAGTCCAGTCGGTAAATAGCTTGTGATCTTTGGCGTCTGGCGAGCGGTAGTCTGCAAGATAAAATTCAGAAGTCGAAGTTTGAGCACCTGTAGCATCATAGCCGGTGGCAACCACTTTAAACCAATCGCCTGCTTTAAACGGTTCGCCAGTCATACTATCGCCGTTGCGGATAACGCTAGCCACCCAAGCGGTGTTGGTAACGTAAGTTCCGGATATGATGTCGCCATCAGGTTTGTTGGTGGCTTCGATACGGGTAGAAAAACCAAAAGGATAAACCACTCCGTAGGTTTTAGAGTTCTTGGCTCCGTGACCTGCCGCAGAGCGGAACTGCTCTAGCATAAAATTACCGGTGAATTCGGTAGAGGTAAAGTTAGAATAGCCAAAACCAGACCACGTAGACCACTCCTTTTTAAGGAAATTATTAAACTTGTACGAGCCGCTGTAGAAGTAGTCCGATATTTCGCTGGCATTATCGTAGCCCCACCACCTCGATTCTGGCGCTAGGTTGAGGTCTTCGAAGGTGGCCACGTCTGCTATTCCCTCAACTGTAAGGATTATCTCGGCCGAAGAGGTTTGTCCAAAGGCGTCAGTTGCTGATACAGTAAATTTACCAGTTGCTTGGGGGATGATGTCAAGAACATCTCCAGTGTACTTTTTCTGGTTCTTAGTATCGAACCAAGTTACTGCGATAGGATTTGCTCCTCCTGCGAAATCGGCTTTTAGCGTAAACCTTTCGTTTTGTAGAGCCGA
Organism: Alistipes sp. ZOR0009; assembly: GCF_000798815.1. NCBI lineage: Bacteria > Pseudomonadati > Bacteroidota > Bacteroidia > Bacteroidales > Rikenellaceae > Alistipes > Alistipes sp. ZOR0009. The sequence continues at coordinate 52,387 of NZ_JTLD01000046.1, forward strand.
ATATTCGTACTTCCCATTGTAGTAAAGCGCTTCGGGCTTATCGCTGAAGTTATCTATGTCAAATGCAGCTGCTGCATCAAACTCAACGCTTGATATTTCGCCAAGATCGAAAAGACAGGCGTAGGTCCACTTTTCGGAGCTGATGGTTTTGCTGGGTGTTTTAGACCCATCGGCTTTTATGCCCCAGTATGTAATGGGCAAAGCGCTACGGATAAAGAAACCATTTACGGCAATACCCTTATCTGTATTCAAAATGGTAATTGAAGCAGATGCTTTGCTGTCGTAACGAGCAAATGTGCTTGAGCCTTTGGCTCCATCACCCTTTACTACCTTAAATCCAACAAACCTAGAGGTTCCGTCTGTAACATCAGCTGCATTTTCCTCTTGCTTTTCGAATGTAGATATTTCGGTAGGGCGGAATAGGGTCTTGAAGGGAAGTTTTTGAACGTCCGAAATATTTCCAAATACATCCTCTAGTACGAATGCTAGAAGGTATTCCTTATTCTCGTCTAGTTCGTCTAGCTTGATATCTAATTCCTGCTTTGCCGTTAATGTAGCCGCAGATCCTTTTTCTTTTAGAACGAGCTGTGCAGGTATTTCTGCTTTCCCATCTGTAAGTAGGTAAAAGCACTTTCCGCTTTCGTTGGATTTTATCAGCGCATTTGCTTTGATGTGGGTAAGATTTTTAATCTTGGGGTAGCCCTCCAGTAGTGCGGGTGCCATTTGATCTGGGGCATTATATTCGTCGGCTCCAACAAATGGCTTGTCGTTACTTCTGGTATCTCCGTCAAAATCGGTCTTAACAACATCTATTGGGATGGCTATACTGAATCCATCGGCTGATTTTAGGTGAAGATCCTCCTCGGAGTAAAACTCAGCCTTCTTTTCTATAGATTTTGTATCTGCCGCTTTGCTACTCCAGTCATTGTAGGATGTAACAGCTACACTTCCAACTTTTGCAAGGGTAGAGGCGGAGGAGTAGTAGGCGTTGTTTTCGAATACGATCCCATTTTGATATCCGTCTTTAAGAATATAGATAGAGGAGCCTCCTGCGCTATTTTGGAAAAGGTTGTTGGCTATGCGGACGTTGTTGATTAGCGATTGGCTGCGTCCTTCCACCGAGAATGATCTGGAATCTGCTGCTTTTCCTGATATAGAGATGGTATTGTATAGAAGTCCAACTCCGTAGCAATCCGAATTTAGAAGAATTCCTGTTTCGTTGCTGTTGTTGCCAACAATGGAAATTAGGTTGTTACAAATTAGCGCCTGCCCTCTGTCGTTTTGAATAGGACGGCATTCTATCCCTTTTGCCCCAGGTGCTTTGGCTATATTGATGGCATTTTTAGAGATAAGGCTGCTCCCCACCAACCTGTAGAAGTCCATTCCTTGGAATCCGCTTTTGGTTGTACTGTAGTTCTTGATGATGTTTCCTTCGATAGTTGCTCCCTCTTCGTCGGTTATATATATCGATTTGGAGCCTTGGTCTGTAAGCCTGTTGTTTCGAATGGTCGCTCCTTTTTCTTTTGTTAGACCGACGTATCCCGTCCCTCCAACATAAAAACCAATGTATCCTCCTGTGAGATTATTATTCTCAAGGGTTAGGTTGTCGTTATTTTGTCCTTCGAGGTTGTTTGCCTTTGTTTTTACAAGGGCAATGTCTTCGGAAAAGGAAGTCGTCATTTTTGCAGATATGCTACAGCCCTTGATGGTGACATTCTTGCTGATGTTGGAAATGTAGGCGACCGCTTCAAACTTAGGATCTTCAGTTGAGATACTAATATTTTCGATGCTGATAAAATCGGCACCTGCAATGTTGAATACCCCGTATGGATCTTTCCCATACTCTGGTTCTTTGTAGCTGTCGAACTTAACCTTTACATCGCTGGCATTATCTGTTTGACTTTTAAACGTAATCCGTGCATTTTCTGTAGCACCATTGATGTGGGGTACTGTTACAATCTCATTGTACTCTCCTGGTTCTACCGTAAAAGTAACGTCGCCTTCAACTCCATCTTTAATGGAGTTAACCGCATCTGTAAATGTTTTAAAGTTGGCATTGCTGCTAGAACCAATGGTAAAGGAGCCTTTGGCGCCTCCAACTATTTTACGATCGCCTTCTGGGTTGCCATCTTTAACCGTAAGATTCCCTTCGCTTCCTGTTGCTGCCGTTAATGAGGCATCTATAGCGCTATTCGGAGCTGCAGTAACTTTTGTATCGGCAACAATCCAGTAGTAGTAGCTTTCTGCTTTCCCAATTTTTTGTCCAATATGGATATCTACCTTATCTCCATTTACAGGGACAGCGCTACTAAGTTGATTTGTAGTTGCAAAAAAGTCGTTGTTATTGGTGTAGTAGACTTTTATGCTCTCTATCGCTGCGCTATTGGTAAGGTTTAACGAAAGCTGATCTAAGGAAATTACTCCTTTATCTCCATCGGCAGTGGCAACAACTTTTAGGAGAAGTTCATCTTTACTTCCTCTTACAATTGTATTGGTATTGGGTTGGCTTGCGCTAACTTGTGTTATTTTTAGGGGTTGTGGAATGGTCGTTGATACGGAGGCTTCCCAACCTGGTTTGTTTACGCTTTTATCCGATTTGAAGTGAATGGTTAGCGCTCCGTCGTCCGAGGTGGATACGATGGCACGGGGAGGTTTGTCGCCAAATAGTACAGATATTAGCTTTTCCGAGTTTACCTCTTTACCGGCAAATACTTCAAACTTATCTCCCTTCTCCAAATTAAAGGAGGTGAAGTCGATCTTTATGCTTTTCGTAGGATCGGCAGGTACAAAGGTTACGGTTCCATCAAACGAGTTGCTATGATTCTTATCCTTTCCGCCATCGTCGTAGAATAGAAGAAAATCATCAATCGTTTTAGTTGGATTTACGCCAGCTGCAAGAAGGTATTCGTTAACAACTCGGCGGCTGCCATCTGGATCGCCAGCCGTGGCCTCTATTTTTTTACCACCATACGCAAGGCTTATGATGGATGCGTCTATCTCTGTTCCATTTTTTGCATTTTCGGCAACATCTATGGCTACCCAAAAGTAGTTTTTCCCTTCGGCTAACTCCGAATTGGCGCTTAAGGTCAGGGCATCTTCTATTTTATCCGCGTTAGCCCAAAGGTTTGTCGTGCTGAATTCGGGGGATGGGCCAGTGCTGTAAACCTTCAACTTGGAGACTGCGTTAGCGCTTCCTTTTAGGTTGATGTTTAGCGACTCTAGCTTAATAGGAGATAGGTTGCCTACCGTTTCTGCGCAGATTCGTAGTAGCGGCATGTCTGTAGCGCCAGGCTTTACGGCTTCGGTCGTTGGTTGATCTGCCGTAAGGCTGTTTATCTTCATTTCTACGGGGAGATACTCCTTTACGCGAGCTTCCCAACCTGCCGCTGTATAGTAGGAAGCCGACTCTTTTGCATTAAAAAGAATGGTGATGGCTCCGTTTGCATCGTTAGAACGTAATGTTTTGCCAGGACCAACCTTTGCTTTGCTGGCGTTATCAAGCTTCCAAAGAAGAGCGGAGGTTTTTACTTCGGTTCCGCTATATACTTCGAATTGGGCTTTAGCTCCGTAGCTCGAGGAGGAGTAGTAGAGGTCAAACTTGTCAAAATCGAGCTGAATTACGTGTCCAGCAGCGGTAGGAGTAAAGGTAACCACCTGGTTTTTGGTGCTACCGTTATACTTTCCTCCCGAACCTTTGTTGTCGTCGGAAAAGCCCCATTCTCCGCTAATTTTTTGAGTAAAAGTGCCCTCTTTCATTCTATAAATGTTGCTTACGGTATGATTTCCGAAGGGATCGGATGAGGTTGTAGCAACTGCTTGGCCGCTTAGGAGAACTTGGTCGCAGGTGGCGTCAATTTTGTGACCGTTGGTGGCTTTTTCCGATAGGTTGTAGGTAAGCCAAAAGTAGTTGTCGCCTTCCTTTAGCGTCTGAGCTGAGGTAAGCGTAAATTCGCCGCTGGGGTTAACAGCGCTGTTTCCAACCTTTGTTGCCTTGCTAAAATCGTTGGCTAAACCCGAGTACCACAAGTCGGCCATTGCAATATCTTCGGTGGCATTATCGCTTCCCTTTGTGGTAAAGCGGGCCGATTGGAGTACTAGCGGATCTTTAGTGTTTTTGGTGGTAATACGCAGCTTTAGAATGTTGATGTTTTGCGTCCCGGCAGGAGCTTCGTATTTTACCTCCTGCGAGCAATCCGCCGCATCAACGGTCATTGGTTCGGGTGTAAACTCTTTGACAACGATGTGCCAACCATCTCTGGGAATTCCTGTTTTAACTTCGAATGTGATGGTTAGGGAGCCGTCCGCCGCCCACGATTTAAGTATGTAGGGGTTGGTTAGGTATTCACCCTGTAGTTCGCTCTCCGAAGCCACCTTCCCGTTGTATACCCTAAAAATATCGTTGTAGCCAACCGAGGAGGTGTTGAAGATATCAAATGTTTTGAACTCCATCATCACCTTTTTACCTGGTGTAGATGGGCTAAAGGTGATAGACCCTTTAAATCCTGCGCTGCATTTTGCAGAAGGGCCTCCATCATCGTAAAAGTTTATTTCCTTGTCTACAACAATGGTTTGATGGGTTTGAGAGATTTTGATATCCTGCCCATCTTCGGGTGGTACTTGGCTAAATGCTTCGATTGTGCCATGCCGATAGCCGAAGCGGTTAGAGATGCCAAACTCTTTATTGGCCAGCGGTGGCCCATAGAGTGTCCGTGCTGAAATATCTATGCTGCCTAAAAGGGTAAGCACAAATAGGTAAAGAACTCTTTTCTGGTACATATTAAAAGATATAGTTAATATCAATACAGCCAGAAATATATGCGCGAAGGGAGCAATAGAAAGGAGTAAATACAGCAAGACCTTTCTACTTTGCCCTAACTCCCGAAGGCAAAATATTTCGAAATATGCATTGGCAGGTCTTCTGACTTATCTCAACCTTAGGCGCCTTCCCATCCGACAGGCGTTAACCTTTTTCGGACAGTGGCATGGATGCCTTGGTTTGCGAGAATTACAGCAGCGGGTACTGTTCAGGATTTACACCTGATTCCCTTTTCATCGCTCTTTACTTGTAGGTAAAGAGGACACCAATAGGGCGGCAAATCTAGCAATTCAAATTTTAAAAGACGGGCTTTTTTGTATGTTATTAAGCAAAATTGCCTTCTGCAAGCTGCTGCTTGCCGGTATTAGGCTAGTTCTTTGCTCAATAAAAGTGCGCTGCCACTTCGCAATGGCAACGCACTCGTCACATTATATAAGGGCATAAACAACCTGAAAACAGATGCTCTACTATGAGGTTTGTTTTGAATTTAGTTAGATTTTATCTACAACTAGCTTATCTAAGCAAAAGTATACGGCTGTATTAGGGCCGTACTGGCCGCTATTGTCGGTAGATTCCATTTTAAAAAGGAGATACTTAACCTCTCCAAGTGCAGATAGGTTAACATTAATCCATCCTTGTCTAGGTGCCTTTACCGATGTTCTACAGTCGCACAGGTAGCATTCTACAGGAGTGCTTTTTATGTTATTATTGGCATCAACACCGTAAATAAGCAGTTTAAAGTAGTCTCCTACTCCAAAGGCTCGAGCAAATCCATCTCCATAGAGAATGCCAAAGTGTGGCCAGGGGTGGTTTGCAATGTTAACGCTAACTGCTTCATAACGGTTGGATCCATTTTCAATCTTTATCCAGTTGGAATACTGAGATTCGTTAAATGTACTCCCTGTAGCCTGATAGTCTTTCATGTAGTACCCCCAGTATCCAATAAGAAAGTTTTGAGGAGTATCTCCAGACGCCATACAGCCCCACTGGTGGGCAATCCATCCGTCCGAACTGCCTGGTCTTCCGTAGTTAGACCTATCGGTAGAGTTTGATATGGTAAAACCGTCCCAGTATGCGTAGCCAGAAACGTTTCCGCCGGTATGGGAAAAGGTAAATATCTGAGATTGAAATTTAGTATCCGCGTAGGTCTGATTCCAGTAGTAACCTCCAGTTGTTGCAATCCCATTTTGAGAGAGATTGTAGCCGCTTACATCCAATGTTACGTAATTGATGTTGTAAGGAAGCACGGTTACGGAGTAGCCTGATGTTGTCGTTTTTCCGAGATAGGTGGTTTTTAAAGTGATGGTCTTTACGCCGACTTTTTCACCTGTAACGGTCAACTTGTTGGCTGTCGATGTTAGTTTTCCATCAACAAACCAAGCGTATTGAGCAGATTTATCTTTGATCTCAGGTTCTATTACAATACTTTTCTTCTCTTTTACCTGAAATGATGTAGGCTGTAAGCTGGTTGATGCCAGCTCGTCCTCTTTGTTACAAGAGGAAATTCCTGCAAGAATAAATGCTGCAAGCAGGAGGTATAAACGATTTTTCATAGTAGTTTGGTTTTATCCTCATAGTAAAGAATAGCTCTTTCGGGAAACTTTTTAGATGCTTAAATCGGTTATCTTGGCGATGCGCAAGTGGTCATTGTCGTCTTCCTGTTCGGGATAGAATGTTGCGGTAACAATTTTTACAAAATCAACACCAAGTAGCTTTACCTTCTTTCCGTTTTTATCAATCGCCCAGTCAATATCGATATCGTTTATGATATTTTCGTTAACTATCTTTCCTGCTCCTGCGTATCCCCATGTTTTCTCTAGCGTTTTGAGGTCAAATCCAGGGCTGGTTATACGAGTTCCTTTCAGAACCAGCTTTTGGTCTGCCAGCCATTGAGGATATCTTGAGTTTTCGGGCATAACAACGAAATACTTCAGATCGCCAGTGCCGCCTTTGCTATCGCTCCACGAAATGGTTTCGGTTCTCTTTATTGCGTACGAAGGGGTATTAAATGTCATTTGGAAATCGCGAATGGTGGTCGATTTTGCATGTTCACTTCCTGCAATTTCGTACCATTCATCGTCGTCAGCCTTCCCATTCTTATTCTTATCGTAGGCTACCCAAACCGTTCCCAAAACGGTGGTATAGCTCGAGGATACGCTAAAATCTTTTTTATTGGTAAGGTTGACAATGGTGTGGTCGAACTTAAAGGTGGCGTTGCCACCAAATGTGCCCAAGTAAACATTCATCCCAGCATCTTTATTCTGCTTGATCTGGTTGTTGAGGACATTAAGGTGTTCTGCTGTTGTTTTGGCATCTTTGCTAAAGAAAAGATCGTTTACCATATACCCAACCGATGGCGAATAGCCTACCACTTCGCTAACTCCTGCTAGGTATTGGGTGTCGGCAACCTTTACTTGAACTTTTCGTGTTTCAACCTTGCCTGGCTTGGTTACGGTAAAGCTAAGGTCGTAGGTTCCTGCTTTTGCTGCAATAAACTGCAGCTCCTTGGTGGTTGATAGGGTAGAATCTTTTCTGTTGTTAACAGGATCGTTGACCATCCACAGGTAGGTTGCATTTTCGTCGCCAGTAATGGTTGGTGTAACCTCCAAAACCTTACAGCGATCTATGCTGTAGGTGTCTTTTATCGTAATCTTGATGGGTTCTACTTCTTCGTCTTTGCTGCACGATGCTATCAGTAGGGCAGCTGTAAGGAGGAGTAAGCCTTTTGCAATTTTTCTCATGGTCGTTAATGGTTAATGTTTTATTTTATTTTCGAGTAGTAATTTTTTCGTTTAGTAGGTGTAGGTCGTATGCCCCCATTATCTCTGTCGATGATTCGCCCAACCAGCCGCACTCTTGGTTTAAGCCGGTGTAAACTTTTATAAAATCGACACCTGGGAGGTGTACTTTTTTGCCGTTAGCATCTACAGCCCAGTCGATATCTATGGCCGAATCGTCTTCCTCGTTGCGGATGTTATCCACGTAGCCAAAATCGAATGCGTAGAGTACCCAGTACTTCCCTTGGCCACTTTCTTCCTTCGAATTATTGGGTAGTAAGGTTCCCTTGAAGGTTATTTTATCTTCCTTAACCCAGTTAGGAAAGTAGCTTTGGGTATGGAAGGTGTTTTTCGACTTGTAACCCGAGTTCCCTTGGTTGTCAGTCCATCGGATGTATTCGGTGTCCGACATAAATCCGCCATCGGGCTTTGCAGGCTTGCTTGGATCGGGTTTGTAGTAGGTAATTTCGTAGTTATGTATCGTTTTGGGGTTGTTGTACTCGCTGCCTGCTATTTCGTACCACTCATCGTCGTCGGGCTTACCGTTTTTATTTTTATCGTAGGCAACCATAATAACACCCGGCTCGCAGCTTCCGCCTTTTTGGGGTGCATTAGGATTTGGGTTGGCGTTTGCGTAAAAGGCGTTACCAAGGATACGAAAATCTCGTAGTCCAGATAGATTTACAATGGTATGATCGAAGCCAAAGGTGACGTAGCCACCAAAACCGCCAAGGCTTATCATGTACTTTTTCTTGTTTTCGCCCCCAATGTAGTCGTATACCTTTTTAAGGATGGATTCCTTTGTGTCTCCCTCCTTATAGTCGGGTAGCACGTTGGTAAACTGGCCAACAGTAGGCAAAAAGTCGAATATTTTGGCAATGTACGGGGAAGCCGTTTTTGCTTTTACGGTAATCGATGCTTCATAAATAGGGGTGGTGCTGTTTTCTTTAAGCAACGTCAACTTATAAGAGCCATCGGTAATGGCTACAAACTCAACCTTATTGGTGGCAACCTGTACAAGGTTGTATGCTTGAGTATTGGTAGCGTCAACTTTCCATTGGTAGGTTGTTCCGCTTTTTATCTCTACGGGTGCTTCTATGGTTAGCACCTCATACTGCGATGTCTGCAGCGTGGTCGTTACTACTCCCGGTATTTCTTCTCCCTTCCCGGGTGTATCTCCATCATCTTTCGAGCAGCTTACGGCTGCTAGGTAGCAAGCTGCAACGAGGAGCACCTTTCTACATACTGTAAGCGTAATTTTTTTCATTCGAATATGTTTTTTTATTGTGCTGGATACAATCCGCACAGTAAGCATGAGCCTATACTTTCGGCGGCTGCTTGCTGTGCGGATTTCCATGTTTTTACTTGAAGCTGTCTGTAAAGAATATCCCGGCTGGGAAATGGGTATGGTTCTTATAGTCGGCTTTTAGAACGGGAGCGGTATCTCCAAACTTCCATACCGAAATGTCGTTGATAAGGAAGTCCCAACCGTAGCCCTTTATGGTATTAAAGAACACCTGTCCGGTTTTAGGATGAACGGCTAGGTTGTTGTACACTATTCCTGCGTTTTCTATCTTATCCTTTACATCTACCATAAAATCGGTTTTGCCAGTCGTAAAAATGTGGCGGTATATTTTGGTAGAGGCGTTGCTAAAATAGAGCGTATCGCCAATGGCGCTGATCCCTGGAGTTGCTCCCCAGCCTGCGCCCACTTTTGCTTCTGCTATCTCGTTACTTTTGATAATGGCATAGCTCGATGGGTTAACTTTCGCGATTTGGGCTGGTTTGGTGGTACACGAAATCCAAAGGTTGCCATCCGATGCCTTTAGCACGCCCGATACGTTGCCTGCCATTTTGATAACATCAACCTTCTCGCCTTGTATTGCAAAAACCTTATCTCCGGCAGGTACAAACACCTTGTTGCCCACTACGGCCATCCTGTTTTTATCGGCGCCCTCGGTTCCTTCTACAAATTTCAGCGCCTTTGTGTCGGTGTTGAATAGGTATACGCCCTTGTTGTCGCGGATGTAAACGTTGTTGGTGCCAACAACTGCAATATGGGTTGGCCACGACAGGGTTTTGTCTAGCTCTTCGTTAAAGGCTGCCTCTTTTACCAAGGTTTCGGCATTGGCCACTACCAGCATATCGCCACCCATGCGGTTTCCATTTTGGGCAATGATGTATATCTTGTTGTTGGCAATAAAAAGGTCTTGGGTTACATTCCCCAGCGGTGTTTTGTTCACCTTAAAGAAGGCGCTGTCGGTAACCACACCTTTTGGAGATATAAAGATTAGCGATCCATTTTCGGAGGTCATATTTCCCTCGTTTAGGATGAAAGTTCCGTTTTTATACTTCCCATACACCGACACCTTCACGCTAGAGGTGGCCACACCGCCGTCGGGATTGGTTACGGTGAGCGAGATAAGGTGTTCGCCCATGCTGGTGGCTACAAAGTTGTATTTTGCTGTGCGGGCAACCTCTTTTCCGTCTACCTGCCAAGCTACCGCAAAGTTTGTCGAGTTTTTTACCGCAGCGCTAAGATGTAAAGTATCCTCCTGCGCTAAGTTAAGGTCGCTGGTTGAGGTAGCACCTGCAACCTCAATTGTAAGCTGTGGTGGAATGATATTCTCATCATCCTTGCTACACGAGCTAAAGAGTAGGGCGCTAAGCGCTACAAAAAGCACCGCATAAAATTTGTTCTTTGTCATGATAATGAAATTTTGAACGTATAGTTGATTGTTAATGTCGTACATCTTCAATAATCGAGTGGACGCTACTTTACAAAGGCAAAATGGCCCGGGATATTCCCTGCGGTGGTTTTCCACTTAAACTTTCCCTTTGGCGAAAAGCAGTATATGTAGCCCGTAACCACGTAGTTTTGGGCGTCGGTTATGAATACCTCCTTTGTTTCCGGATTTACCGTAATACCGTAGGGTATTAGAATCTGCTTGTCGGTTCCGTCTGTTATTACCTTGTCGGATATCACCGTTTTGCTTCGGGTATCGAGAATCCCGTAGGTTACCGTATTGGATTTGGTGACGTAGCTCCACGCCACGCTGTAGTAGTAGAGCGAGTCGCCGCTGAGGCACATTTCGCTTACGGGGATGTTGAGCGCCTGCTTTACCAAGTCGGTTTGGCTGTCGATAACGTACAGGTTGGGCTCGGTACTGTAGTAGTCGCCGCGCGAGCTTACGTAAATGTCGCCGCGCTTGTCAATCTGCATGCGATGAAGGTTGATGGCCACGTCAATTTTCTTTATCTCCTTAAAGGTGTTGAGGTCGATTACCGAAACGGTGCGATCGTAGTTGGGTACGCGGTAACCGCCCGAGTTGGCAACGTACAGCTTGTTGTTGTGCACCACCATCTCCTCGGGTTGGTAGCCAACGTCTACCATTCGGGTAAACTCGAGGGTTGCGGTATCTATTTCTGCCACAAAGCCTGTTCGTGCGTTAGGATCTATTTGAACGGGGCCTGCGTAGGAGCTCACGTATGCCTTGCCATTATGAAAGGCCATGTAGCGGCAGTTTGGAATCTTTAGCGCCTTGATATGCTTGGCGGTTTTTGCATCCATAACCTCTATGTAGTTCGAGCAGTTGATAACAACGTACACCTTCGATCCGTATATCTTGATGTCGTTGCCCACATCGCCCAATTCCTTTACAACATGAGGGTTTATCTCAGAAAAGATGTCCCTTTTGTAGGTTCCGGTTTCGTACTCAAAGAAATCGATGGAAGCCCGGTTCATTCCCATGTTCCCTTCGTTTAGCAGGTAGAACCCTTTTATGTTGGTGCCCAAAAGCGGTGTGGTAACCTGATCTTTCTCCGTCAGAAAGATAACTTGCTCCTTGCGGCACGAAATAAGGCTTAGAGAGGCAACGAGTAAAAGGGCAAAACCTTTGCCGTAAAGGGCTGCTGCGTTATTTCTGCTGCGCTTTTTGATAAACTGGGTATATGCTTTTATGGTATCCATGTTTAAAGGCTTAAATATTAATGCTAACTACAAGCCTGACATTACGGCCTGGCATCGGGTAGTTGTAAATTACCTCGTAGTACTGGTTTAGCGCGTTATTCACCTCTAGCGAGGTGTTAATGGTAGTATTATGCTTTAGCTTAAACTCTTTTTGGATAGAACAGTCGTGCGTATACCACGGCTCCACGTAGTTTTTTACGATGTTGTTAACGCCGCCATTATAGCGCTCTCCTACGTATATAAAGCTGTAGTTAAAGCTCCAGCTTCTGTAGCTAAGGGTCGAGATGATGGAGCCGCTATGCCAAGGCGTGTACGGAATTTGATCGCCGTAGGAGCTTAGCTTGTGCCCATTCTGGATGGAGTAGTCGCGGGCATCGCTATATCCGTAGCTTACGGTGTTGTTGAGCATCGCTTGCCCAATTTGCGACTGAACGGCAATGCTTGCTTCAACTCCCTTGCTCAGCACCTTTCCCGAGTTGGACATCATCCATCTAAACTGGCTTCCGGTAGGCGCAGCTATAATTTTATCGAGGGTACGGAGGTAGTAGGCGTCGGCTTGCACCGCAATTTTGTTAACCAGCCTGCTGCTGCTTTTCTTCTTATAGGTAAAACCGACGTTGTACATGTCTATGTGCTCGGGTTTGAGCACGCTGCTGCCAACGTGCGCGTAGTACAGGTCGTTGAAGGTGGGCATCCTGAAAATATGCTTGTAGAAGGCTCGTAGGCTTAAATCGGTGCTGGCAAAGGGGGTATATCCGAAGAAAATGCCCGGACTTACATCCCTTTTGTCTGGCGATTGGCTAACCTTCGACTCCTTGTCCGAAACGTAGGTACCCAACAGGCTTGCCTGTACTTTTAGCTGGTTAATGGTAACGGCTGTTGCCAACGTTGCAATTCCGGTAAATCTGCGGGGGGATTTAAAGGGGATTAGCAGGTTTTTTTTCGAGGAGGCCTCAAGGCTGTTGAGCTGGATGTCGGTAGATGCCGAAATGCTCCAGAAGTTGGTGATGTCGTAGATGTGGCTTGTAGAAAAGTAGGCCTCTTTTTGCTTGTAGGTGTTGTCGAACTCTTTGCCCACCTCCTTTATTTCCTCCATAAAGCGTGTCGAATCCAACGATCGAAAGTGAAGATAGTCGTACGCAAATTTTGCCTTTACCTGGTACTTGTAGCGCGACGAAACATCCTTTGTAAAGGTGCTTTGTCCAAAAATATTGACATCGTCTTGCCGATCTCCGATGTAGAACTTGAATTTAGTGCACGCGCCGGGCAGCCCTCGCTTCGACCCAAAGGCGTAAACCTTCGTTTGCAGCCTTCCGCCAAAGATGCTGTTGTATAGGCCGCCCTCTACACGGAAGGTTTCAATGTCGCTATTCATTCTGGTGGCCGAGGTGTCGTAGGCAACCGTACCGTCGGTGTAAACTCGGCGGCTGTGGAATCGGTATTTCCCGTTGGAGCGCATATACTCGCCGCTTAGGCTAAAGCTGGCGCTATCGCTTACCTTTTTCTCCCACCGGAACGATGGATTAACGAGCTGGATGGTGCTGGTTTTGTACTTTAGCCTAAAGTTGGAGGATTTTCCCTTCTCAAATGTCGGTTTCTTGGCGCGTAAGTACACCGCCGCCCCCGAGGCAAAGTCTTTTGCCGACTGAAAGATGTCGCTCTTCTGTCCGTTGTAGAGCGAGAGCTCCTCTAGATCGTCCAACGAGAATCGGCCGAGGTCTACCACCCCGTTTTGCGCGTTCCCGATCTGCACGCCGTCGTAAAACACGCCTACGTGATGCGTCCCCATGTTGCGAACGTTCACGGTCTTGAGGCCACCCATTCCGCCGTAGTCTTTTATTTGGACACCGGCAAAGTAGCGCAGCGCATCGGCCACCGAATGGCTGCTAAGCTTCTCGAGCTGCTTACCCGTGAGGTGCTGAGCCGGAATAACCTCCTTGTAGCTCTTGGCTACCACCACCACCTCGTCGATATGCTGCATTTGGTTTAGCTTGCCTTGGGCATACGCCTCGAACGACGGGGCTGCCAGCAATCCCAGCAGCGTTAGCCATAATTTTGAATTCCGATAAAACATATTTAAGCGTATTGAGTAACCAATAGCTTACAGGGAGGTAAAACGAAACGAACGGATAAAAGAAGGTATGCCTTTGCCAAATAAAGTGATGCTTTTATCTGTCTCCTCAGCTTTATTTCCCCGAAAGCTTTCAGATTATAGCATTTTGGCAGGTCTTCTGACTTGCTCCATCTTCGGGCGTCCTTCCCATCTCCGTTAGGAAACAGTGGATTGAGTATTGCTCGAAGACTTCGGCGGAGCTTACAGCAGCGGGTCTGTTCAGGATTTGCACCTGATTCCCTTTTCATCACATTCGCGAGTAGAGGCGAGTGTAACACCAAAATCGGGACGAAGGTATATAAAATTGGCCGAATAAAATAGAAAAAACAGCAAGCCGAGGGGATGTCACGCGGCTATGCCTTGGTTTTTCGCCTTCAAAGTTGCGGTATTTTCTTGCGGAGATGCATGCAATGCACCGCTACCCAATTTCGCGGATTAAGGCTGGTAGAGGCACGATGTTTGCACCTTAAATCATCTTTACGAACGTTTTTTACCCTTACTTGTGACCAAGATTTCTCTAAAAACAGGATGAAATGGGAAAGGTGAAAACTCCACGCGGCTTTGCCTTGTAGGCATCTCTAAACGGGCTGTTTTTATAGACGTTCTCCTTTAGGCGCTGCTTGCCGCCGCTAATGGATACGCTACGGAGGCTAATATTTTCGTGCCGAGGCTAGTTAATGCACCAAGGCGCGAATAGGTTCGCCGCTGGGGTAAATATTTTAAAGCGGGATAAAAAGATTATGCAGCGGTGGATGGTTAGGGCTATCTTGGGCAAAATATGGTTTCTTCTGGTGTCGTGGCTCATAAATCGGCAATATGTTTTGTTTTTTATCAAAAAAGATAGCCCCATTAGTTGGCAGATTGCCTCTCCGCGGCTTAAGAATGCCAATCTGGCTGAAAGATTGCCACGCTGAAGCATAAGAATGCCAATCTGGCCGAAAGATTGCCATTCTGAAGCCTAAGAATGCCAACCTGGCTGAAAGATTATCACGCCGAAGCATAAGAATGCCAATCTGGCAGGAAATTTTGCTCAACCAGCATTAAGATTGCTCAACTGAAAGGTAATTTTGGAGGAAGCGCGTGTAACTTGCCAAATCGGCATGTTTTTTCCGACGCCGAGATTTCTTTACGCCAAACCGAATGTTGAGGTATCCTAACGAGATGGTAAATTTAGGGAAGGCCTTTGCCGTTGCCCAATTTGGTAAAGGTAAGGGCATTGCTACCATGTCAGAAAACGCCACCATGCAGCGCTGCACGGCTGGATAAAAGAAAATCCCACCTAGGCTATTTTTTAGGTGGGATTGGTCTTATAAAATATCGTTGGGCTACTTTTTGGGGCTATATAGTCCTAAAGTTTTTAGGATTTGCGCCATAAAAGCGAGCTTCTTTTGCTGATTTTTGATGGTTTCCAAGGGAAATCCGAAAACTGCTACGGGAGTTCCCTTAGAGCTGTAAAGGGTTGCCGCGCTGCTGGTGTAGTCGGTATAGCGCAGCAAACGGATGGCTCCCTTGGCAGGTTCTATGGCATCCGGGGCCTCCACTCTGTATATTTGTGGGTAGTCGTAGCTGTCGTCGATGGCCGAGCACGAGAAGTGCCATTCTCCCTTAAGGTGGTTTTGTGCAACGTCGGTCGACTCCACCTCACCTGTTCGGCTGCCGATGTTGGCACGCCAAATAAACCCTAGCTTATTCTCGGCAAACTTGATGGCCGTCGAATCCTTCCTCTCCACCATGTCGGTGCCAATGTAGGCGCCCGAAAGTAGCAGCGGAATCTTGCGGCTGATGGCCGTATCGAGCTGCGCTAGCAACTTGTCGTTAAATACGGTGATGGAATCGGGTTCCTCCCTGAAATTTTTCACGTAGCGCTGTTCGCCAAAGAGGATCTCTATTAAATCGTATTTGCTAACATCGCAGGACTCCTCAAAGGCCGCCTTGCTGCACGATACGTACGATAGCTGCAGCTTTTGGTACGATTCTCCTTCGAGCGACGTGAAGTCGTGGGTGTTGCCGTAGGTTAGGCGGCCCCACCATTCGGTACCCGACGAGCCCCAGCCGCTGTTGTCATCGTCGAGCCAAGGGGTTGCGCGGTCGAAGTTGTACTGGTAGCCTAGGAAGGCCATATCGACGCCATCGGTAACGCCCTCGTCTTGCCACCACTCAAATCCGGCCTTCTGCCCATTGTCGAACGACGCCGGGGCCGAAAGGCGGGTAAACCCGTTTACCAGCAGCGCCGGCTTGCCGGGTTTGTCGAATAGGCAGGCCGATAGCTCCTCGGTTGGGAAGCTTTCGCCGCCATCGTTTACGGCGGTTACCTTAAAGCCGTACTGTACGCCCCAACGGGGTAGATCGAAGATGAGCGAATCGCCCGTAACCTCAATAAAGGTGGGGGAGTAGCCGCCATCCTCTTTTTTGAAGTACACCCGGTACTTGGTGGCGTTGGCGCTCTGTTCTAGGGTATCTACCGTATTTTTCCAGGTTAAGAGGACCTGCTTTTCGCCCAGCTTCTTTATGGCGAAATGGTTTGGTGCTAGCGGTTGTATTACGGTGGTAGAATCTATAAAGCGGGCGATTCCCTTATAGATGGCACGCGCAGCCAGAAACCTAAATCGGGGATCAAGGCTGTACTTCATGTCGGCCAAATTCTGGTGCGACAGGAGTTCGAGCAGCATGCAGGGCACATCGGGGCCTGCTGCCTCGGAGTAGGCCGCATCCTTAAGCGGGCGCTTTGTCCACTGCGAGTTGTAGGCTCGGCGGATGTCGGAGCATATCTGATCCTGCACCATTTGGCTTAACCTTGCGCTTAGCTGCTTGCTTCGCTTGTCGCTAAACTTCTCGCCTTTGGTGGAGTAGATGCCGAGGGTTCCAATAATCGAATCGTTGGGCGTAATTCCAGCATCGGTGTGGAAGGCCAGCGAAAGATCGATAGGAATGCCATTTCGCTTTAAAAAGTTAACCCAATGGGGGCGCGATTGGTAGTCGTCGGTGTAGTCGTTCAGGTATTTCGATCGGCTGTAGATGCTGTCGGGTATTCCTGCCGCCTGGAGGTAGTAGCGCGAGCCTTCGAGGTAGCTGGGCACGCCACTTTTCTTCCATCTAAACTCGTTGGGCTTTATGCGCTCTATAACGTTGTTGTCGGGTAGCGATGCCACTATGTTTTTGGCAATGGTCTCGGATGGACGGCGGGCAACGATGCCCATTCCTCCTCCAAAACGAACGGCATCGGAGGTTACTACCCCCTTTTCGTCGCTCTTATTCGATACCACCACCGCCGCGTTTTGGCTGTCGAAGGTAAAGGTGCCAAGATACTGCCACGTGGCCCCAAACATCTTTTGGTTAACGGTAAATTCGCTAACACCCCCGGTATGGTACACCCGGTAGGTAGCGTTGCTTACATTTTTGGCGTTGTTGGCCCACGATACGTACACGGCATACTCGCCCTTCTTGGCGGCAGGTATGTTGGGGAGGTAGGTTAGCGTAGCGCTCTCTTTTTTCGAGGTATTGGCCTGTAGGTAGCTTCCTTCGGTAAACGGATTCTCGTGCTCCTGCAGGGTTGACTGGTAACGGTACCCACCTAAAATGTTTTTCCAAGGACCAGCAACCTTTACGAACGAAGATTTGGCGGTCGAGTGGTCGTTATCTACAACAATGCAGTTTTTTTGGATATCCCTCTCGCGCGGATTGAGAACTACCGCTCCTGCATTCTCCAGCATGGGTGTGAGGTACTTTACCACGTAGGGCATGTTTCCAATATCCTCTACATTTCCAAATGTTTTGGCTCTTTGCCATTCCCACCTATCTTGCGATGCTTCGTAGTAGAATCCGTGGCTATGCCACAGCGCAATATGCCTGCCCGATAGCCCTTTTTTGTAAATCCCTTTGTTTACCTCCCTCACCAGTGGATTTCGTTCTGCCATAACCCCTCCAGCTATAGCCAAACCCACCATTGCCAATGCAATTCTTCTTTTCATCCGTTTTAATTAACTATTTACTCCGTTGCTTTGTATGCTTCTAAAGCCTTCTTTACCGAACCATGTAAATGGAGTAGTACTTTTGCTTTTTCGTATTCAATATTGAGCTCCTCGGCAATAATTCTGGTGCCGCGGTCGGCCAACTTCGCGTTGGTTATTTGCATGTTGACCATCTTGTTTCCCTTAACCTTACCCAGCCGAATCATCGTTGCCGTGGTTATCATATTAAGCACCATCTTTTGTGCTGTTCCCGATTTCATGCGTGTCGATCCAGTTACAAACTCAGGACCAACGACCGGCACGATAGCAATATCGGCCATGGCTGCTACAGGCGAATCGGGATTGCAGGATATGGCACCTGTAAGTATTCCTGCCTCCTTTGCCTTTGCTAGGGCGCCAACAACGTAAGGGGTGGTGCCCGATGCTGCAATTCCTATTACCGTATCTAGCTCGTTGATGCGGTGGCCTTGTAGCTCCTCCCAGCCCTTGTTGGGATCATCCTCGGCCGATTCGACAGGGATACGAAGGGCGCTATCTCCACCCGCAATAAGGGCGATAACCAAACCTTGGGGCATTCCATAGGTAGGTGGAATTTCCGAGGCATCGAGCACGCCTAGCCGTCCGCTGGTGCCTGCTCCAAGGTAAAATATGCGGCCTCCCTTCTTCATCCGCTCTACAATTCCGTCAACCAGCGTGGCAACTTGTGGAATCACCTGCCTAACGGCGATGGCCACCTTCTGGTCTTCGTTGTTGATGTTTTCCAGTAGTTCGGCTACTGGCATTTTGTCTAGATTGTTGTAGAGCGAAGGCTGTTCTGTAATTTTTTTAAAGGCCATTATCTGTTTTTTGAGTGAAACTTAACCAGCCCATCGATGGGGCTTTGGATAATTGTTCCAACTGTTATGCCCGTAACCACCGCTGCTTCCTCAAGCATATCCTTAAAGTAAAAGGCAATAGAGCCTATAAAATTAACCGGATAGCGCTGGTAGTCGTACTGCATTACGTTGCGTTTGATAAACAGAACAAAGTTAGCCACTATGATGTTCCGAATTTCCACCTCCTCTCTGTTTTCTCCCATAAAACGGGTGAGCGATGCTAGAAAGCGGTTGGGAAATGGTTGTCGGTATACCTTATTAATGATATCGCTTGCGGTAAACCCGAACTCGTCAAAGAATTTCTTTGTCACGGCTTCAGATAGCTGGTTCTTTAGGATGTCGGACACGAGCAGTTTTCCGAGTACCGCGCCGCTGCCTTCGTCGCCAAGAATAAAGCCTAAGGGAGATACGTTTTTGGCGATGGACTTGCCATCCCAGAAGCAGCTGTTGGAGCCTGTTCCTAGGATGCAGGCGATGCCTGGCGTATCGCCACAAAGGGCAACAGCAGCTCCAACCAAGTCGGTTTGTACCGATACCGAAGCATTAGGAAAGCAGTGGACTATTGCTCCAACAACACCGTCTACCTTTTCGGGCAGGCAGCCCGCACCGTAGAAGAATACCTTAGTAATAGCTAACGATGCAAAAGTTGGGAGAACATTTTCTTTTATGTCTGCCAAAATTTCGTCGGTGGTTTGGTATACCGGATTTATGCCGCTTGTTTTTAAGGAACAGGCAACTCCATCGTTGCTCACTGCAACCCATTCGGTTTTGGTAGAGCCGCTATCGGCTATTAAAATCATAGCTTAATGTAAATTTTTCGTTTGTACAGCTGATGTCCAATCAACCAGCAAAAGGCAATGAATAGGAGTGCAAATAGGAGCGAGGCGAGCTTCTCTACGCCTACTAATCCTACCAACGAATCGTAAATGAAACCTTTTATGCTGATAACTTTGTCGTTGTAGTGAAAGCTTATAGTATCAAACAGGATGGATAAGGCTCCGCCTAGCACGTATAGAAATAGGGGGTTAACGCCAAACGATTCGAAGAATACGCTCCATTTTTTTTGCTGCTTAACATCTATAATCCAAGTTAGGAGAGCAAGAAGTAGCGCCCCTAAGCCACAAGTTGCCAGTACGTATGTTGGAGTCCATATCTTTTTGTTTATTGGAATGCCGTAGCTAAAGAGAAATCCGACAAATAGGCAGATTGTTCCGAAGATGAAAAGTTTGTTCATCTTTTCGGCAAGCGTGGCCGAATTCATTAGCAGCTTACCTACATATGCACCCAAAAGTACATGGGCAATACAAGGAATGGTGCTAATTAAACCTTCCGGGTCGAAAGGAACGCCTTCGCCATGGTAGATGTGTGCTTCGCCAAATAGGGCAATGTCGGTTCTTATGATGATGTTATCAGGAGCCAGAACAAAGCCGTTTCCTAGTAGAAGGATAAGGTAGTATAGCACAAGGATTACGAAGGAAAGCTTTAGCCAATGCTTAGAAGGAACAATTACAGCCACGATCGACCCCACAAGCGAGCATACTGCAAGACGTTGTAGCACTCCTGGTATTCTAATGTGGTCGAATGGGAGGAGGGCTGCGGTTACTCTTTCTGTCCAGTTAATGCTGGAGCCTATGTCAAATATTGCCTGGCATAGGAAGTAAAACCAGCTAATAGCCATTCCTATAATGAAGATGAGGGCGCTTCGCTTTAGTAACTTTACAAAAAGCGAATTTGAGAAGGTTAAGTTTGTTTTGCTGAGCGAAATAAACATCGATATTCCCATAATGAACATGAAAAAGGGGAATACAAGGTCGGTCGGTGTTAGCCCATTCCATGCCGCATGCTCTAATGGTTCGTAAATGCTACTCCAGCTGCCTGGCGTATTTACAAGAAGCATTCCTGCAATGGTTATCCCTCTAAGTACATCGAGGGATAGCAGGCGTTGAGATTTGTTTGTAGTTTCCATAGTTAATGATATAAGAGGTATTGTTTAGAGCGAGATTTAAAGGCTTTTTCATCTTTTCTCCAGTAGTCTTTTATGGTGTCGAAGCGGTAGCCCTTGCTAAATTCTTTGTAAATGTAGTCGGTTCCACAAACCTTATTCCACATGGCGATTCGGCTTTTATCGCATCGCTTAAAGAAATCGAGTTTGGGGTTCTGCTTGAAGATTTCCTGCATAATGTAAAACTGAATTTCGCTCAGCCTTACCTTTTCGGGGTTGGTTAGATGTATCTGTACGCCTTGGTAGCTTAAGCCTTTTCCCGTTGCATAAAAAGGTTTGATGTAGATAGGGCGAAAGAATGCTCCCTCTATGTTAAGGGCGTTAAGGCTGTCGGAAAGCTGACTTGCCGAAATAGAATCGGAGGCAACGAGCTGGAATGGCATGGTGTAACCAACGCCTATTGATACTACGCCGAGTTCTCCAAGTATACCTGTAGCAGGGTAGAAGTCTGCCGTGGCAGCATTGGGAATGTGAGGTGATGGAGCGATCCATTGTAGTCCTGTCTCTTGGTAGCGCATATCCCGCTTCCATCCTTTCATCGCCACGACAGTTAGCTTGCATTTGCCTTTTATCATGCCCTCCTCGTTAAGCATGGTTGCCAATTCGCCTACTGTAAGCCCATATACGTATGGGATTTTAAATGCGCTCACAAAGGAGGTAAAACCATCCTCCGTAATGCATCCCTCAACTCTTTCGCCTCCTAAAGGGTTGGGCCTATCTAGCACTACGATTTCTTTTCCATATTTTGCAGCCTCCTCCATGATTGCTCCTAGCGTACTTATGAAGGTGTACGATCGGGTTCCAATATCTTGAATGTCGTAAACGATAACGTCAATTTTTTCCAGCATCTCCTTGGTCGGACGTACCGACTTGCCGTATAGAGAGTAAACTGGAATTCCTGTTTTGAGGTCGGTGTAGGTTTCTACTTTATCCCCGGCGTAAACGTCGCCGCGTACGCCATGCTCAGGAGCAAAAAGGGCTACAAGCTTAACCTCATTCGCCTCATTTAAAATATCTATGGTACTTTTAAGGTTACGGTCAACTCCTGTAGGATTGGTTATTAACCCTACTCTTTTTCCTTTTAGAATGTCAAAATTATGC
The DNA here is from genome assembly GCF_000798815.1 of Alistipes sp. ZOR0009. NCBI lineage: Bacteria > Pseudomonadati > Bacteroidota > Bacteroidia > Bacteroidales > Rikenellaceae > Alistipes > Alistipes sp. ZOR0009. The sequence goes on from NZ_JTLD01000046.1 coordinate 74,009, forward strand.
TCCTTAAGAACATCTACGCCCAATTTGATAGGGCTAGACGCAAGTAGTCCGTAGGAGATAAGAAGGAGTATGATTGTAGCTTTTATTTTAAGCATCGCTAGTTCTTTTTTCCGAAGTTGGGGTCTAACTGTTTTCTAACTAAGAATACGGCTATAAAGCTGGGGATTGTACAAATACAAACCCACCAGAAAAAGTTGGTATACCCAATTAGCTCTTGTATTTTTCCTGCAGCCATTCCAGGAAGCATCATTCCTAACGCCATTAGCCCAGTTCCTATTGCATAGTGGGCGGTTTTGTGCTCTCCGCTAGCTACATGGATGAGGTATAGCATGTATGCTGTAAATCCGAAGCCATATCCAAACTGTTCTAGTGCTACAAAGCTGACGATTGTAGATACCGTGGAAATTTGGTAGTGCGAAAGAAAAACGAAAAGTAAATTGGGAGTATGAATGGCTATGATCATTGGGAAAATCCATTTCTTGAGACCAAACCTACTAACCAGTACGCCTCCAATGATTCCGCCTAGAAGAAGGGCTGCTACACCAATAGTTCCGTAAGTAAAACCAACGGTGGTGGTGCTTAATGCAAGTCCTCCTGCCTCTTTGGTGTCTAGTAAAAAAGGAGAGGCAAGCTTAACGAGTTGGGCTTCGCCTAATCGGTAGGTAAGGAGAAACAGAAGGATTACTCCAATATTCTTTTTGTTAAAAAAGGAGACAAATGTTCTTCCAAATTCAGTAAAAATGCCAGCACTTTGGTCGTCTCTTTTTGCAGGAAGGTCGGCTTGTGGTTTGGGGAGGATAAACTTGTGGTAAAGCGTTAGCGCTATAAATATGCCAGCAAGAAGGTAGAAAGTAATGCTCCAGGCAAGTGGTATATTGCCTTTTGAAGATGGATGAATTACACCTTCTTCAAGTGCTCCGGCAAACATAACCAGCACGCCTTGTCCAAAAATATTGGCAAGCCTGTAGAAGGTATTTCGAATTCCCACAAAAAAGGATTGCTCTCCAACTGATTGGGCTAACATGTAAAAGCCATCAGCTGCAATGTCGTGGGTGGCCGAAGAAAAGGCCATTAGCCAAAAGAAGGCTAACGTTGCTTGAATGTAAAAGGGGGTTGGTATAAAAAAAGCAATGGACGCTAGCGACGCGGCAACAAGCCCTTGCATGGTTATAATCCACCAGCGCTTAGTTTTTAAAATATCAACAAAAGGGCTCCAAAAAGGCTTGATAACCCACGGAAGATATAGCCATGATGTGTATAAAGCAATGTCGGTATTGGAAAGTCCTAGCCGCTTGTACATGATAACAGCAATTGTCATCACGGCCACATACGGAAGTCCTTCTGCAAAGTATAGGGTAGGTATCCATGCCCATCCGTTTCGATGCTGAGGGGCTGTGCTTGTTTTATCTGAAGGTATCATGCTACAAAGGTTGGTTAGATTAGTATATTTTTTGGACTAAGGCGTTCGGAAAGTAGTGGTTTAGTATTTCGTTGTAGCTATATCCTTTGTGAGCCATAACAGCTGCCCCTATCTGGCATAAACCAACTCCATGTCCCCAGCCAGCGCCTGTTAAGACGAAGCCGCTACTAGTTTTATCTACAACAAAGGCCGAGCTGTAAAGGTGAGATTCCGAAAAGGCTTTGCGGATAAGCAACTCCTTGCCTAATATTAATGTTTTCAGTTTTCCTACAACCTTTAAGCGTAGTATTCGTCCCGATGTTCCTCGTTCTAGAGGCAGTAGTTCCTGAATTTCTCCAAAATCAACGCCAATCTTGCGTTTTGCTAGATCGGTAATTTGTTTTGTCGTGTATTCAACTTTCCATCGGTAAAAGTCAGCCGTCTCTTGGTCGTAGTTATTGAGAACCTGCGATAGAACTTCCGCTTCTTTGCTGTTACAAAACGCCTCAGGCGATGTTCTTATCCACTCTTCGGCATTAGCGTTTACCGATAAATTTGGAAGGACTCCATTGGAGTTATCGTAAAGTTTTGTCAAATAGGGATGCTTTACTGGTTCCCAGCAGTTGTCAAACTCTTCTACTGCGCCACCGCAACATTTGGAGAAGCGGGCATCACAAATCTTGCCGTCGAATGTAAGTAGTATACCGTGCGTGCTGTTTACGGCTGCTTTCACGGCTTCTAAAGAGGTGCTTGCGCGGGTGATACCTTGGTAGCGTTGGCAGTGATCGTCGGCACACACATCGAAGTTGGCATGATCTTCTCTGTCCCACCATTTAATCCACTCAGTTTCTGTTCTGGTGTCGCTGGTGTAGGCTGTATTCGACTGCTCCAGATTGTTTTTTTTCTCTATTTGTGATAGCATCCAGCTGCGCGATATAACTGCGTGTGCTTTCAGTAGTTCCAGCGAGCTGGTGGCGCTCATTTCGGATGATATAACGCTTATAAGATAGCTTTCTATTGGAATACGGTTGATTGCTGTTATTTTTTCTCCCTCTACAATAAGCTCCAGCTTTCCTTCGAAGCGTTGGTTCTCCGTTCTTTCCCAGTGAAAGCCTATGCCAATCACTACATCGAGTAGGGTAAAGATAGAGTTCTCGCTTTTAGGGATGAGCTGAACCTTGTCAAAAGGTTGCCCATCAAAAAGAATTTTGCCGTCAGCGTATTCAATTTGATGCTTGCCAGCGTAAGTTCTTCCTTCGAAGTTAAACTCTCCATCCAGAATGAATTCAATTCGTGTTGCGGATAGTATGCCAACCGATATTTCAGGGTTATTCATGGATTAGCGCATTAAATGTTTCTTCCGAAATGGTTACCTGTTGGAGTATATCTGCGATATCCTTGCTGGTTATTTTCCTAAAATCTTTTTCTAGTGGGGTGATAAATGCACCTCCAAAATCGATGGAGGCTGGGCTGATTAGCAGGTTATCTTCGCCTTCTGCAAAAAACTGCTTTGGGCGATGCGCTTTTCTTGGATATATAACGAGGTAGTATAGATCGTCCGTTTTCCATGCAAGAAGATTCATCATTGGCTCCTCCTTATCGTCCGAAACGGCTTCGAATTTATGGTAGAACTGGCGGAACCATTCTGATATTTCGTTACTATCAGCCGATTTAAGGATAACCGCTTTTGCTGGGTATGAGTCTAAGCTGTAAGCAATCACATCAAGTTGGGTTGTCTCGGATGCCAGTATCTTCTCTATGTTGACCTCTATAGGCAAGAATCCTTTATTTCCAGCTTGAAAGTGGAAGTGATCTGGAGCCGAGGCTCCACATTTTGGTCCATTATAGAAAAATAGAAAATCATCGGTAATACTGGCCAGTTCGAGCATGTCCTCTATTCTTCCCTCTATTCGCTGGTCTTGATGGCTGGTAGATGGAATGGTAAGATGCTGCCTAAATATTGGAAATGGATTTACCAAAATGGAGTAGGAGTTTCCCTTTTTTGATGTGAAAGGAATTCCTATTTGCTCGGAAGGCCTGTTTTGCTCGCATAGAAAGCACTTTCGTTCTAAAATACTCTTGCTATCCACCTTTGCAGCAGAGGACTGGATACGCTTCGGGTTAAACTGAACTTTAAAACTAAATCCGTTGACCTCGAAGTCTTGAATTTCGACAGTAGTAAGTGCGGAGTAGTTTTCTCCGCACTGCGTCCAATCGTTGCATTGTTGGCCTATTAGCTGATGAATTGCGCTATTCATTGCTTGCAGCGTTGATTTGTTTACGAGCTTTTAGCTCCCAGGTGCGGATGCGATCCTTGTAAAGGTTGTGAGTATTCATCTTTACCACATCTAGCGAGGCATCCGAGTTATCTTCCCAGCGGCGACAGTTGTAAACTACATCATAAACACGCCCTATTTGGTAGTGGCGAGAAAATGCTAAGCCTAGCGCGTAGTCTTCGCCATAGCTGGTGTTTGGTACTTTTATTTCCCTAAGAACGGGAGTGTAGAAGGCTCTAGGCGCACCAAGTCCATTTATGCGTAGGGCGTTATTTCTACCATTGTCTGGGGTCCACTCCTTATGGTCGATGATTCCTGGTGCAATCATTTCCATGTCAAAATTTGTCATCATGTACGTTCCAACTACCATGGCACAGTTTTGCTCATAAAAGGCATCTACCATCGTTTGAAGCGTATTTTCCGACGAGTATACGTCGTCGCTATCGAGTTGAACGGCAAATTTTCCGCATAGCGAATGATGAACGCCGGCATTCCAGCAGCCACCTATCCCCAAATCTCTACGTTCTGGAATTATATGGATAAGGCGTGGATCATTAAACTCCCTGATAGCTTCGGTGGTACCATCTGTGGAGTGGTTGTCTACTATAATAAGGTTAAAATCAAATTTCGTTTTTTGTATTAGAACCGATTTAATTGCGTCCTTAACCGTTCTAATTCGATTAAAAACGGGAATGATGACCGATGCTTCAACTGGGAAGTTGTTGGAGTTAAACTCAATTGGCTTAAATTGAGGCTTGAGGAAGGCGCCAATCTTTTTTAGGTGTTCGGTGCATGCCTTTTCCATGTCAACTTGCACTGCCCGATTTTTAGGGTCAACGTAGTCAAACATCTTTTGGCCCGATTGGCGAGTGTCCGTTTCAACTTCAGTATAAAGGTACTCGTTGATGTGGACAAGTTCCCCTAATCGAGAGGCGTTTAGTCGCAGATTGTACATTCCTGCGTAGGGGTACTCGTTTTCTTGTTCTGCGACTTTTTTTAGGATAGACGATCTGTAAACGAGCATAGACCCAAAGTTGAAGTCGTCTCTTAAGCTTCCCTCTTGGTAATCGATTAGTGGCGAAATGCTTTTTACACCATCTTTTATCTGATAGTTGTCGGCATATACCATTGCGGCGTTGGTCGAGTCTGCAATGAAAAGCATTCGTTCTAGCGCAAAATAGCCAAGCTCGAGTTTGGTGAATTTACTATATAATAAGGTATAGTCGGTATTGGCAAGAGATGCTACCAGCTCAACAGTTTTGCTAGAAGACAAAGAGTCGACTTTTAGAACAGGACACTTAAGCTTAGAAAAGTCTTCGTCTGTAGTTGCAAGCAGGTAGATATTCTCAATTGCTTCGTTGTGCTTTAGCGCCGCAATTGTTCCCTCAACTTGGGTTAGTTCGGCAGCTGGGATAAAGCAGGTTAATCTCTTGCTCATAGGTAATTGTCGGAATATTAAAATGTTCGTAGAATACAAAAGTTGGAATTTGTCAGCATTGGAGTAAAATCCAACTAATTGGCTAACAAAATTAGCAGTATATTTTTATAGGTCGCCCATTATCCTCTTTTTTTTATAAGGAAGTCTTCTATTGTTTCCCCTCTAACAAAGGCCCTCTTAAGTGTTGAATATTCTAGTGTTTAATAAGTCCAACTGGTTGTGCTTCGGTGGTGCTGTATTGGTCGTTTTTATTTGCACTGCGGTTTTTGGTTTTTGTAGTGCGGTGTTATGATAAGTTGTGAAATTTTAGTTGTTTATATCTTGTATTTGTTGGTCTGTTTTATTTTGTGATGAGTGATTGTTTCTTTTGTAGGGCTTTT